>JABFGF010000007.1 GCA_013112635.1 Calditrichota bacterium
AAAATATTGAAGTAAACATTGAGAAGAAGGCCGATAAGGGTAAAATAAAAATTGCCCTTTGGGATATACTCCCTAAGGGCAAAATTTCTGACTACAAAATTGGTTCGTCATTTTGTAGTGTCTCGCTTCCAGTAATCCGTATCAACAGATAACCCGATATCTTCATATTTTGCACCATAAGCACGTTTTCCATCATGTACAACAAGCAGACCTTTTGGATACAGGCTGCCCATATTTACGTTGGTTACATCAAGGCCATCAGTTCCACTTACTGAATTAACTTCAAAAGTTTTTACAAAATTATGTGGTGGTTTACGGTCATAAACCTTAAATGTACTATTCCCCTGGCTTGATACTATTAAATACCCTTCGCCATCTGCAGCAAAATAAAGTGCTATGCCTTCAATGTCTGCTTCTAAACCATTTTCTCCCACAGTAACAATTTTTTCTCCGGTTGGATTTTCTGAAACAGGATCTGCATCGTATTTATAAATTGCATCATCTTCACTGCCGGCATAGAATTTTTTTGTTTCGTCATCGGCAACCAATCCTTCAGTTAATCCACCGCTACCATTTTCCCAGGTACGTTTATGAATTCCACCGACAGTCCCGTCACCATTGTCAATTAATTCCCATTGTTTTATTGTTCCGCTTCCGCTATTGGTAGAAGCAAACGCATAATATTTATTATTTGTCATATTGTGATACAAGCAAAACCCATAGAGGCTACTCATGTCACTATCAAAACTTCCGGCGGGGATTAGCTTCCGGGTTGCTTTGTCGACTGTGTAAAAATATATTTTTTGGTCACCAAGGCCAACACCCACAATATCAACATTCTCGCCGGAAAGCGAGAAATTATATCTAACATCAATGTTTCTGGGTTTTTCAGAATAGTTAATTATCTGAACTGTACTACCGTCCAAATCATAAACAAAAAGTTTTCTGGCACTTTTATCGGATGTAACTACTGTGCTTTTTGATGGGTCAGGATGAATCCAAATACACATATCATCCTGATCTGCGGCTTGATCGTCAGCAAATATTTGGCTGTTTGGAACAGTTTGGGCATTTAATAGTGTTGCCAGATTAAAAGCCAGGAAAGTTAAAACTGATTTATAAATCCTATTATTCTTAAGTAACATCCTGTTTCTCACTTATTGCAAATTAAACTTTTCGGGGTGATTATAGCAAAAACGATACCAAAGTGCAATGATTAGAAAACATGGCTATTAAGAGGATCTGCTAAAGGGAAAATGAGATGCTGGATTGAATGATGGTAAAGATTCTTTACATTTTTGATCAATTTATAGATCGACTTTTTGCGCTAATCTGAAACCCTTGTTTCCCAATTCCACTTTGCCCGCTAAATTATAAGGATCATGCTCAAATAAAAATGTCCAGTTTTCTTCGACCGCTTTAGGTAAAAGTTCCTTTTTTTCGGCAAGCGTTTTCAGTGGTTCTACATCGTAACCCATAATGTAAGGAAGTGGAATGTGTGTTGCGGTCGGTAAAAGATCAGCACAATAAAAAAGTGTATTTAGCCCATCGCTTATTTTTGGTGCTTGCATTGCAGGCGTGTGGCCATTTAGCACAATCATTTCAATTCCGGGATAAAGCTCTCCCGGACCATCTATTAAGTTTAGTTTTCCATGGTCCTGAATTGGGACATAGTTTTCCTTCATGAAACTGGCACCATCTTTTTCAGATGGGTTCATTGCCCATTCCCAGTGTTTCTTCTGGACATGATGAGTGGCATTTGGAAATGTAAGTTGCAGATTGTTACTTTGATCGAAGTAAGTTGCTCCGCCGATATGGTCAAAATGCATGTGTGTTACAATTACATCCGTTATATCTTCTGGGGCGAGATTTTTTTGTTTTAGGCTGCTTTCTAAATCATACTTTTTATGATCGACATTATAAATCTGGGCAAGTTTTTCACTCATCTTTTTGCCTACACCCGTATCAACAATCATTAGCCGGTCTGCAGATTTTATCAACAAAAGTCGCATCGCTAAAATAATTCTGTTTAAATCATCTGCCGGATTGCTTTTGCTCCAAAGCGGTTTTGGAACAACCCCAAACATAGCACCACCGTCAAGACTCACAAAGCCTGTTTCAAGAACTGAGATTTCATAATCTGCAATTTTCATTTTGATATATTTTCCTAAAATTTAAAAGGTAGGCCTATAAAACATTTAAATAATTATCAAACCAGTGTTCTGTAAGTTCAACAGCGGTTAAATATTCATCAGTTGGTTTTTGTATGGGATGGGGAATGCCGAAAGTATGCCCGCTGTTTTCAATCAGCTCAATTCTTTTTACATAAGCAGAGCATTTTTCATGAAGTTGCTCACTATCCTCATAAGATACAGTTTCGTCGTTTTGTCCGTGAATAAATAATGATGGGTTTTCCAATTCTTCTGCAGCTTTCAAAATATCAAAACGCTTTTTGTTTTTATTTAAGTCGTCCCAATAGTTTTTATTTATGCGCATCATTTGTTTTGTCCGGGAATTCTCAATCTCAATAAAGCCGTCTTTTTTCCATTGCTTTATTTGATCATTTGAATAGCGGAAAAATGTGGCAAGCGAAGCCCAGGTTACCAGGCACTTGATATCATCACCCAGCTCGGCTGCTTTTAGTATAGCTGTACCGCCACCACGGCTGTGTCCAAACAAAGCCAGGCGTTCTGTATCGATAACGCGTTTTCCAATTTTTTCTTCCTTAATATTGTCAATCACCTTCTGTAAATCTTCCAACTCATGTGTATGCGTGTTTTCAGCAAACTCGTCCAGCTTTTCAAAAGTATTAAAATCGTAACCTATGCCATTGCGTGAGAAGTTTGGGGTTATTGTAACATAACCTGCCATGGTTAAACGGTCTGCCAAATCAGGGAAGAACCCCCAATTTTTGAAGCCTTTAAATCCATGTACTAAAATGACAGCAGGCGCTTCATGGGCGTCTTCACGGTGGCGAAGATCAATATTTATAGGTTCATTAGAATTGTTTTGGACATGAAAAGTTTTGCGAATCATTTTCCTTTACCGATATGAATTAAAAATGGTATTTCAGTTGATTTTATAGTTTGCATTTTTTTGAAGTTTTTTTGCGCGGATTTGCTAAGAGGCCTATTCTGATCATTTGATAAACACATTAAACATTGTTAAAATCTATTTAATTTTTATTACGATTTCAATTTTGTATTTTTTTTCGGAATAAAATAAAGATCATTTACTTTTTAAATTTTTTTTTAAGGAGATAAAAGTGGCGAAAAAAAACGAGTTTGTAAGTTATTTAATGGAATTGATGGAGCCTTTTGGGGGAGTTTCTTCAAAATCTATGTTTGGCGGATATGGGATTTACAAGGACGGCATAATGTTTGGCCTTGTTGCAGAGGATACTCTGTATTTAAAAGTGGACGACTTTAACCGCTTTGAATTTGAACGGCTGGATTTGGAACCATTTGTTTATACAAAAGGCAAAAAACCTATGGCCATGTCCTACAATCGCGCACCAGCAGAAGCTTTAGATAACAGTGATGAAATGGTTCGTTGGGCTCAACTCGGCTTTGAGGCAGCCTTGCGCAATAAAAAGAAATAGAAAGTTGAATAACCTTGAAGGTTTCCTTTTAACTTTCAAGGTTGATTCGTTACGCTTGTAATTCTTTTAAATCTTCCTGAACCCGTAGGTGGTGTTCTTTCACTCTTACATTTGGATAAACTTTAGCAATTATCCCTTCCGGGTTTATTATAAAAGTTGAACGAACAATACCCATATATTCTTTGCCATAGTTTTTCTTTAGCTGCCATGTTCCAAATGCTTCACAGACCTTGCCGTCTTCATCGCTTACAAGTGTAAATCCCAGAGAATATTTATCAGCAAATTTTCGGTGCCTTACAACGGAGTCTTTGCTGATCCCAATAATTTCGGTATTCAGGTTTTCAAAATCGGGTAGTGTTTCCTGAAAATTGCAAGCTTCAGTTGTGCAGCCAGGAGTCATATCTTTTGGGTAAAAATATAAGACAATCCATTTGCCTTTTCGTTCAGATAAAGATTGCTCATTCCCGTCTTGGTCGGGTAAATTAAAATCAGGGGCTTTGGTTCCTGCTTCGAGCATATTACTCCTTCTGTTGGGGTTATTCCTTTTAAAGAATTTTTAAATTGGATTATTCCAAAAGAAAAATTAGTTTGATTTGCAAAAATTAATACTTGATCAAATGAAATCAAAAAAAGAAAAACTCTTCCTGTTTCTGGCAACCTTTTTTGTGGCCAATGCAATCATTGCAGAAATTATTGGTGGTAAATTAATTGTACTTGGTGATCCCTCTTTTAACTTCTTATTAAATTTTGGCTTCTTTGAAACACAGGTTGGTCCCTTTATTCTCAGCGTTGGTGTTTTCCCATGGCCAATTGTTTTTTTATCTACTGATTTGATTAATGAATATTTTGGAAAACGCGGTGTTCGGCAAATTACAAACATTGCCGTTATCCTAATCTTGTATGTCTTTGTAATAATTTTTGTAACCATGATCCCTGATGCCGCAAAAGGAATTTCCCCTGTTTCCGATGAATCATACAGTCAGGTTTTAAGCCAGTCAATGTGGATAATTGTCGGCTCAATAATCGCCTTTTTAGTCAGTCAGATAGTTGATGTAATTGTTTTTCATATTTTCCGTAGAAAAACAGGTGGGAAAATGTTATGGGCGCGTGCAACAGGTTCAACAATTGTATCCCAGCTTATTGATAGTATTATTATTTTGGGAATTGCATTTTATCTGCCAGGAAAAATATCTTTATCACAATTTTTAGGCTTTGCAATTACAAACTATAGTTACAAAGTTCTAATCGCCATCCTGATAACTCCATTAATTTATCTTGGCCATGGAATGATAAACCGCTACCTGGGAAAAGAGCTTTCCGATGAACTGATGGAAACAGCCGCCAAGACTTCTTAAATTTAAAGTCATCTCTTTTTTACAAAAGAAGCGAATAAAATTTTCAGCAATACAATAAAAATAAATGTATTTTACAATCTCATATTTAATTAATTGATTTTGAAAAGAGATTTGTATTTATGAAAATTTTGGGTATTTCTGCATATTACCACGATTCAGCTGCCGCCTTACTGGAAGATGGTGAAATAATCGCCGCTGCCCAGGAAGAACGTTTTTCAAGGATAAAACACGATTACCGTTTTCCAAAAATGGCGGTTCAATATTGTTTAAAAGAAGCAAATATTAATATTGATCAGGTTGATCATATAGCCTTTTATGATAAACCTTTTATAAAATTTAACCGCCTGTTAGAAACCTATCTCCAGTATGCGCCCTTAGGCCTTTCTTCATTTGTAAAAGCAATGCCGCTGTGGCTAAAACAAAAGCTGTGGATCCCGGATCTAATAAAAAAAGAGCTGAATTATGATGGCGAAATTCTTTTTCCTGAGCATCATGAATCTCATGCCGCTTCAGCTTTTTACCCATCTCCATTTAAGCAGGCTGCATTTTTAACGGTTGATGGCGTTGGTGAGTGGGCGACTTCATCTTTTGGTTTTGGGACTGGAAATAAAATTGAGATACTTTCTGAACTCGATTTTCCACATTCTCTCGGATTGCTTTATTCGGCATTTACATATTTTACAGGTTTTAAGGTAAACTCCGGAGAATATAAAGTGATGGGTTTGGCGCCGTACGGTGAGCCAAAATACGTTCAGTCAATTTATGATAATTTGATCGATTTAAAAGACGATGGTTCTTTCCGGATGAATATGGACTTTTTTAAATATCCGGCTGGCTTAAGGATGACAAGTAAAAAACTGGATCATCTTTTTGATGGGCCGCCACGTAAACCGGAAAGCGATTTAACGCAGCGAGAGATGGATTTGGCACGATCAGTACAGGAAGTTACTGAGGAAATTATGGTGCGAATGGCACGCAATGTAAAAAAAGAAACCGGTGAAAAATATTTATGCCTGGCTGGTGGTGTTGCATTAAATTGCGTAGCAAACGGTAAACTTCTCCGTGAAAAGATTTTTGAAGATATCTGGATTCAACCTGCAGCGGGAGATGCCGGCGGTGCATTGGGTTCTGCGCTGGTTATTCATCATCAACATTTGGGGAATCCTATTAAAAAGAATTCATCCGGGCTACAGAAAGGATCATATTTTGGCCCGGCCTATTCTAATAATGAAATCAATGAATTTTTAAACAGTCAGCAAGCTGTATCTAAGAAATTATCAGACGAAGAGTTGTTTGACTTTGTTAGTGATCAAATAATCAGTGGAAAGGTAATCGGCTGGTTTCAGGATAGAATGGAATTTGGCCCGCGTGCTCTTGGCAACCGTACAATTATTGGCGATGCTCGGTCTTCTGAAATGCAAAAAAGAATGAATGTTAAAATAAAATATCGTGAGAGTTTTAGACCTTTTGCGCCATCAGTTTTAGAGGAAGAGGTTCAAAACTGGTTTGAGATTGACCGGCCAAGCCCATATATGCTTTTGGTGGCGGATGTTAAAAAAGACAAGCTGATTAAAATGACGGATGAACAGGAAAAGTTGTTTGGCATTGAAAAGCTAAATATTCCCCGCTCGGAAATCCCTGCGGTAACTCATGTCGACTATTCAGCAAGGATTCAAACTGTTAGTAAAAAAACCAATTCGAGATATCATGAATTAATTTCATGCTTTTTTAAGAAAACGGGTTGCCCGGTAATTGTTAATACCTCTTTCAATGTTCGTGGTGAACCCATTGTTGAATCACCTCAACAGGCATATACCTGTTTTATGCGTACAGAAATGGACATGTTGGTTTTAGGAAATCAAGTTCTACTAAAAGAAAACCAACCTGCTTTGGAAGACGATGAAAACTGGAAGGATCAATATGAGCTTGATTAGCGATGTAAATGAAGAGGTTAACAACCTTGATCAGTCTCCAAAAAAACTAAAACAATTCAGTTTATTAATGTTTTTAATCTCAAGCGCAGGATTGATATATTTCTATTTTGAGCCACATGGATTCTGGATTGGGTTCTTTTTTGTGTTTTTTGTGGTATTTTTTATCGGATTATTTAAACCTCTTTTTGTAAAAAAGACTCATAAAATATGGATGAAACTTGCCTTTATTATGGGTTGGTTTGTTTCAAGATTTTTGTTAAGTCTGATCTATTTTTTTGTTGTAACCCCAATTGGCCTTATTACCAGAATTTTTGGAAAAAAATTTATTGAAACTGGTTTTGGAAGGAACGAAAATTCATATTGGAAAAAACGGGTTAATCCCAAAATTGATTATACAAAAATGTCTTAATCGGGAGTTAATAAGTGTCAAAGTTTAAAATAATAAGTGAATATTTTTCATTTTTAAAAGAGAATAAAAAATGGTGGTTATGGCCAATAGTTGCAATTTTACTTTTGTTAGGTCTTATAATCGTTCTTACAGGCGGTAGTGCTTTAGCTCCATTTATTTATACCATTTTCTAAAAAATTACAGGATTTTACACTTTTTTTTTGAGTGATCTCAAAATTTTTTTTGACAGTTGATTTTTAGTAACTATATTTAGTGTTACTACATGCTTTTAAAATGAATCTTGAGATTCTTATGCAAATTACTTTATTAAGAAAAATCACTTATTTATTTTTGATTTTTATTTTTTGGTTTGGCTGTAAAGAAAAGGTTGCACCCATCCATCCTCAGTGGGTAAAAAAAGCAGTGTTTTACCAAATTTTCCCCGATCGATTTAATAATGGTGATCCGGAAAATGATCCAACAATGGAAAGTATTAGAGGGTCCTGGCCACATGATAATGAGAGTGCATGGCAGGTAAGCCCCTGGACTTCAGATTGGTATCATCTTCAGCCATGGGAAGAAGATAATGGTAAAGGATTCCATCACAATGTTCAGCGTCGGCGGTATGGCGGTGACATACAAGGAATTATAAACAAGCTTGATTATCTATCCCACCTTGGAATCAATACAATTTATTTGAATCCCATTTTTCATTCCCCTTCACTTCACAAATATGACGCAGCCAGTTATCATCATGTAGATGCATACTTTGGTCCAGATCCGCAAAGCGATTTTGCAATTATGGAAAAGGAAAATCCTGAAAACCCTCAAGATTGGCAATGGACTTCTGCGGACAAACTTTTTTTAGAACTAATCAAAAAAGCACATCAAAAAAATATCCGCATAGTTTTGGATGGTGTTTTTAACCACACCGGGATTAATTTTTGGGCTTTTAAGGATGTTAAAAAAAATGGGCCACAATCAAAATTTAAGGATTGGTATATAATTAAATCGTGGGATGACCCTAAAACCGAGCAAGATGAGTTTGATTATGCCGGCTGGGTTGGAGTCCGTGAATTACCTGAACTAAATGAAGATGAAAATGGATTAATCAAACCTGTAAGTGATCATATTCATTCCGTATTAAAACGTTGGATGGATCCAAATGGTGATGGCAACCCGGATGATGGAATAGATGGGTGGCGTCTTGATGTAGCAGAAATGGTACACCATAATTATTGGAAAGAATTCCGTAAACAGGTGAAAGCTATTAATCCCGATGCCTATATTACAGGTGAAATTTTCTGGGAAGACTGGAATAACTATAAGTTTATGGATCCGAAACCCTGGTTAAATGGCGATCAGTTTGATGGCGTAATGAATTACCGATGGTCTGTTGCCATGGCAGAGTTTTTTATAAATAAAGAAAAGAAAATCACAGCCGGTAAGTTTGCAGATAGATTATATGATCTTGACCAGAGTTATCATCCTGAGACACGCTATCAATTGTTAAACTTGATGGACAGCCATGATACAGACAGGCTCTCATCTCACATCGTCAATCCGGACATATTTTTTGATAAGATGGTAAATCTGCATGATAATCCAACCTATGATGTACGCAAACCCAATGCGCAGGAACTGGAAATATTGAAATTAATTGTTACGGTTCAGATGACAATGCCGGGACCACCGATGGTTTACTATGGCTCTGAAGCAGGTATGTGGGGTGCGGATGATCCCAGCGAGAGAAAACCTATGGTTTGGCCAGAGTTTAATTATGAACCTGAAAAAGCCAATTTGAGCCAAACCCCGCGTCCGATTGATACTGTAGAATTTGATTCCTCGCTTTTTGATTTTTATAAAACAATCATTGATATTAGAAACAGTGAACCAACTTTGCGTAGTGGCAGCTTTCGCTTTGTATATTCGGATAACCCGACAGACCAGCTTATTTATGCGCGGGAGCTAGAAGACGAGCAAATCCTGGTTTTTATAAACAATGCATCAAATAGCACAAAAATGGTTTATCCAATCCAAAAAAGCAGTTGGAAAGACTTGGTAGAGGGTGATATTTATTCCACGGAAGGGAAGTATTTGAGCGTACCAATTGAAGCAAAGAGAGCGAGAATTTTAAAACGGGAAAAAAATTGAGCAAATCGTTTTTAATATTATTAATTCTATCAATTCTGTTTTCCTGTAAAAACGAAAAAGTTGTACTTGCTGAGATAGATAATTTTGTTGTTGGTAAGAAAGAGTTTCTGACCCGTTTAAAAGACACACAAAAAAGGATGAATGTTCCAGACAATGGACAGGTACGAAAAGGAGTTTTGCAGCAAATAGTAAATGAAAAACTGATGCTAATTGAAGCAAAGAGAAATAATTTCGATACAGATGAGCAGGGCCAAAAAGAATTAGAACGACTTACAATTCAAAACCTGTTGGATACTTTTACGAAAAAAGAGATACTTAGTAAAGTGAATATCAGCGAAAATAAAATTAAAAAAGCGTTTATACAATCAGAAACAAAATTAAAAGCCCGTCATCTTTATGCAGCCACAAAAAGAGAAGCGGATTCATTATATAATTTATTACAGCAGGGCGTTTCATTTAATGTGTTGTCGGAAAAGATTTTTAGTGATCCATTCTTAAAAAAACGTGGCGGCGATTTAGGTTACTTTTCTTATTTCGATATGGAGCTTTCATTTGCCGATGCAGCATACAGTTTAAAGGTCGGTGAAATTTCAAAACCCGTTAAAACCAACAATGGTTACAGTGTAATTTATTTAGACGACAGAATTGTAAATCCTTTGACAACCGAAACTGAATATTTAAAAGCAAGATCAAAAATTGCAAAAGAATTATTAAAACGAGAAAATAAAAGAGCCGCAAAGGAATTTGCAGATTCACTTGCTAAGAGTTTGCAAATCGAAATAAATCAATCTGTTTTTAATATGCTTTTTGAAAAATTTAAAAAAAAGACACTTGAAAACCAGTCATTGGAAGAATATTTTGTTTTATTAGAAAACCCAAATCTTTCAAAAGAGATTCTTGCAAACACGAAGTCAGGGCCAATTACTGTAAAGGAATTTCTAAGTTTAGTGCAGTTTAGCTCCAAATCACAAAGAGGCTGGATTCAAAACAAGGAAAACTTTCAAGATTTTATCTATGGCTTAGTAACGAGGAAGCACATACTACAATCTGCTAAGCAAAAGGGTTTTGATGAAGGAGTAGATTTTAAAAACTCAGTAGATTGGGAGTTTAACACTTTTTTAATTTACAGAGTTAAATCTGCTATAAAAAACAATATTCATATCCCGGATGATTCGCTACAAAGCTATTATACTGATCATAGTGAGGAGTTCATTTCTCCTAATATGATTAATTTGAGGGAAATTGTTGTGCTTGAAAAACATGAAGCGGATCATATACTTACTGAGTTGAAGAGAGGGAAAAGCTTTCAAGATTTAGCAAAGGCGTACTCTATAAGCAAGACAGCCGTTAATGCAGGTGAAACAGGATTCGTACCTGTAATTCAGCTTGGCAATTTTGCAAAACAAATATTTTCCCTTAAACCAAATGAATGGCGCGGGCCTTTTGTTAAAGATAAGAGTTTTATTTTTCTTCAATGTGTAGAAAAGAAAAAATCGTCTCTCATGTCTTTCGCGGATGTTAAACTTAGAATTTCAGAAACGTTAAAAAATGAGACTTTTAATTCAGCAGTACAAAAAAAACTAAAAGAAATAAAATCTCAAGTTAAGATTTCATCTTATCCCGATAAGTTAAGGAATATCAGCTATAATTAAGAAAGGTTTTATATGAAAAAACGGATAATTCAATTTCTGTATTTTGGCTTATTTTCAATACTTTTCTCCTCTCAGGTAGTTGCTCAGACATATGGAAAAATAGTTGGGTATGTTACTGATGCTGATAATGGCGAACCATTGATTGGGGCAAATATTTATTTTGAAAACACTCCACTTGGAGCTGCTACAGATTTAGATGGTACATATATAATTCTAAAAGTCCCTCCAGGAAAATATAATGTCATAGCCGAATATCTTGGTTATAAAAAAGTAACCTATCAAGATGTTGAAGTATTGACTGACTTAACAACCACTCTTGATTTTAAAATGGAAGCAGAGAGTTTTGAAGGTGAAGAAATAGTTGTCATTGCAGAAGCACCGATTATTAGAAAAGATTTAACTTCTACAGAAGCACGCGTACAATCTGAAGAAATTGACCGCATGGCTGTACAGGATATTGGCGATTTACTTAGTCTGCAAGCCGGTGTTGTAAAAGATGCCGGTGGTGCGATCCATATCCGAGGTGGCCGTTCGAGTGAAGTTTCTTTTATGGTTAATGGAATTACCATAACCGATGATTTTTCCAGAAACCAATCTTTTCAGGTTGAAAATGAATCTATTCAGGAATTGCAGGTGATAAGCGGAACGTTTAACGCTGAATATGGTAATGCCATGAGTGGTATTGTAAATATCGTTACAAAATCGGGTACTAGTGATTTGAGAGCAAATTTGGATATTTGGTCTGGAGATTACATTAGCAGCCGAAAGAAGACATTCTGGAATATTGATGATATTGATCCATTTGCAAATCACAATTTGCAGGGGTCTGTTAGCGGGCCAATAATTCAAGATAAACTTGGGTTTTTTGTAACAGCCCGTCGATATTTTACAGATGGTTATATTTATGGCCCGAAAGTTTATCTTCCAACCGGTGAGAGATCAGATAGCAGTGCCGTTTCAATGAACTCATCAGAACGGACAAGCATACAGACAACACTGGATTGGAATATTATAAATGCATTGAAGCTAAAAGTGGATTTCTTTTCTCATATTGAGGAAAGAATTGGCTATAATCACTATTACAAATTTAATCCAACAGGATACCGGGGAAACAAAGATCAGGGATTTAGCATCATCAGTAAACTGACCCATACAATTTCTCCAACTACATATCAGGAAGTTACATTTGCCCATAAATTTTATGAATTAAAATCAAACCTTTATGAAACTTTTAATGACGACCGTTATGTTGACCCTGATTTGGCAATTTCTCCAGGCGCCAACCGCTTTGCGATTGCAGGAAATGATGCCGGACGTTTTAAACGGGATAGCCAAAGCAACATTCTTAAATGGGAATTAACCAGCCAGGTAAATAAGCAACACCAGGTAAAAACAGGTATCGAAGTTAGTTTTGACAGAGTCTCTTATTTTGAAGGAAATATTTTTAGGGCTGATGGAGATACAAGTTTTCTGAATCCGGCACTAAATGTAAGAGAAGATTTTACCAGAAAACCATTAAAAATTGCAGGATTTATTCAGGATAAAATTGAATTTGAAAGCCTGATTGTAAATGTTGGTTTGAGATATGATTATTTTGATCCAAAAGGAAAACTACCTGCCGATCCTGCGGATCCCTACATTGTGGAGCCACTTGATTTAAACCACAAATACAAAGACACAAACGGAAACAGCACAATAGATTTAGCTGAAATAGATCCTTCAAATGAATACACATTGGATGAGCGTAAAGAATTTTGGTATAAAGACACAAAGGTAAAAACTCTTTTAAGTCCACGCCTGGGAGTTGCTTATCCAATTACGGATGAAGGTGTATTACATTTTTCCTACGGGATTTTTCAGCAAATTCCAGAATACTCTCAATTATATATTAGCGATCAAATCCGGCTTGGGCCCGGTAGCGGTACTTTTGGACCATTTGGTAATCCCGATCTTGAGCCGCAACGGACAACAATGTATGAAGTTGGGTTACAACAACAATTTTCAGAAAACTTTTCAATTGATGTAACAGGTTTTTACCGTGATATTCGTGATTGGGTTTCTACTTCACAACAGTTTAAAACGGTTATCAGCGGGAAAAATTATGTAACCTACATTAATCGCGATTTTGCAAATGTGCGGGGTATAACGCTGGCCTTGACAAAACGATTTGCCAATAATTATGCATTTAACCTGGATTATACTTTTCAGATTGCTGAGGGAACAAACTCAGACCCAACCCAGGAATTCTTTTCACAACAAGGTGGTGCAGAGCCAACAAAAATTCTTACACCCCTTAACTGGGATCAGCGACATACTTTAAATTGGAATATTTTTGTTGGTGGAGAAAAGTGGGGAGCAGATTTAATTTCCAGGTTTAATACCGGTCAGCCCTATACTCCGGAAGCTGTTGAAGGAACAAGAGGCGCCTTGATTATTACATCGGGTTTGCCTGATAACAGCAGAGAAAAACCAATACAGTTTACAATGGATTTAAATACCTATTATGATTTTAAATTTGATGATTTCAATTTTCAGGTTTATGCAAAGGTTTATAACCTTTTAGATTCAAACAGTCCGGTAAATGTTTTCGCCGATACAGGCGAAGAGAATTTTACGTTACGTGAGAGAATTGCTCCTGTAGGAACAGATCCTACCTGGTATGTAAGACCGGATTTTTACTCTCAGCCCCGCAGGATTGTAGTGGGTTTGAAAACAAGTATTTATTAATGGTTAAAAGGATGATTTTTTTATGAAAAATACTTTCTTCTCAAAACTAACCTTTGTCCTGATTTTGATCTTCCTGGGGACCGATGTAATGGCTCAGGTTGCAAACCACGTTCCTTCAGATTTTAGAGGAAACAGTTTATATCGCAGAAAATCTAATCTGGATGGAAATAATGTTCGGACTACGGTCCACAATTATGGTGTAAAAGGCGCAGATGCCGGTACACCTGATGAGTTTCGATTTGAATGGCCAAAAAACACAGGTCGCCAATATATCTATTTTATTCAGCTGTGGATGGGTGGCGAGGTTGTTGATGAAAATGGTGAAGTTATTTACATATGCCCTGTACCAACAGGCCGTACAGATGTTTCGGGCAATGTTAGTTGGACAAATGAGCCTGTTGAAGGTTTCCTAAACCCCGATGCCGGATCTGTTGCGCGAAGTGATGAAAAAATTACATGGCCAACAAATGCGCAGGGAGGCTGGGCTGATAAGCGCGAAGACTCAAATGATCCAGGTTGGATTGGTTCATGGAATGGTTTTTTTGGTAAAAACATATTTAATGCCGATCTGGAAATGTATTACAAAGCCAGCGATGACCCCTATCATTATTCAGATGACTATACTCCCGATAGCACAGATATTACCCGTGGTGGTTTAGGATTTCTTTTTGATGTAAGGGCAATGGCCTGGACACAAGTTCTTATTAATGATGTACAGTTTTTTATTTTCGATATTTTAAACGATGGTACCAAACGCGTTGGTAAAACTACTTTTACATTCTGGATGGCTGACCTTATTGGAAATAACTCGCAGGATGATCTTCCTTTCCTGGATATTCAAACTGACATCACTTTTTATACGGATGGCGATCGTAGAGAAGTGGAGCCCTGGGGTGAGGATTTTGTTGGTTTGGGCGCGATAAAATTGTTGGAAACTCCAGGCAACCAGGTTGATGGCATTGATAATGACGGCGATGCAGACCTGGATCAGAATTTAGGTATTTTAGCAGGAATTGAAAATTTTGAAGAACGGGCCCCGCTGTTTACGGAAGAAGATTTTGATCCAAGAACAATTGGCCCCGGTGATAAAATTGTTCTAATTGATTCACTCACTTTTGAAAGACATATTATTGAATACCCAGCAGGTGGAGGAACAGTAAAAAGTTTAGGTTTCTATTATGATTTACCTCCAGGCGGAACGACACTTCTTGAAGATACCTTAATTGATTTGCGTGACGGCGATCTTGATGGTGTGATTGATGAAACACAAAGCTTGCATCTTGAACGGTATAACCAATTTACCGGAACAGAAGTACCAGTCAGGTATATTGATTATTTACAATTTGAAATTGGCGATACGGTTAAAAGGGGTTTTATCGTTGCCGGTAAAAATGCCGAGTTCAGTTATGAAAATGTGGCGCCCATGATTGATGAATCCCGTGATGACGGGTTTGATAATGATGGCGATTGGGATGCCATTCAGGATGATGTTGGTTTAGATGGCCGGGACAGTAATGAGGATCTGGATCTTTTTGCCGATACGGGTGAGGGTGATGGCTTGCCCACCACAGGATCGGGAACCGACTTTCCCGGAGAGCCAAACATCGATAAAACAGACGTTAGTGAAACTGATCTATTAGGTCTTTCAGGAGCTGTTCAATTTGCAGCAGGCTCTGTGGGGAACTGGAATGACGATCGGCAGTTGTGGCGAAAATTTATGTCACCGGGAACATTTGATGTTCCACGCCAGGCCGGTGAATTTGATTTATGGATGACATCGGGGCATTTTCCGATTGAACCTGGTGAAAGACAACGCATGGCAATTTCTGTTGCAATGGCAGGTGGTGGTCCATCTTTGGGTGCCGATATTGAAGAAGCCGTTGCCAAAGAAGAACAAGCGCGGGTTGCTTATGAATCAGATTATCAGTTTGCAAAAGCACCGCTTCAGGTTACTGTAACTGCTGTCCCGGGTGATGGTAAAGTAACTCTATACTGGGATGATATCGCAGAATCATCAATCGATGGATTTATTAAACGTCAAGGTGGTGATGCAGAAGATTTTGAGGGATATCGTATTTACCGCTCTACGGATGCGGCTTTTCTTGATCCCAAAGTTATTACGGATGGAAAAGGAACACCACTGCTTCTTAAGCCAATAGCTCAGTTTGATAAAGCAGATGGACTGGAAGGGTATCATCCCGTTCCTATCTCCGGTGTTCAATACTACCTGGGTGATGATACAGGATTGAAGCACAGTTTTATAGATTCAAATTTAACAAACGGCCAAAGATATTTTTATGCAGTAACATCGTATGACTTTGGATATCTTACAGGAAATATTCCTCCGTCAGAATCTGCTATTAGAATTGATGTAGATCCTGAAGGAAACATTACATCAGGTACGAATATTGCAATTGTAAGGCCAAGGGCAGCGGTTGCCGGACATATACCTGCTTCCATTGCCAGCCTTGAGCATGTTTCCGGTTTTACAACGGCTGACATAGAGTTTGAAGTTGTCGATCCGCGAAGCGTAAAGGAAGGCCATACGTATGAAATTACATTTGAAGACACAGTAAAAAATCTTGGAAGCGTTACTCTTGTAACAACTAAGAATTTCAGTCTTAAAAATGTAACAATGGATTCAATGTTAATCGAAAAAAGTACTAAATTGGATGGCGAAGAATTACCGGTTGCGGATGGTATAAGATTATCGTTGTTTAATTTGCCTGTAAGTGATATAAAGCTGGATGAGGAAAATTCAGTTTGGTCGGATGCGAATATTTTTGAATACCAGTTTGCACCGGTTGTATTTTTGAATTTAAGAGGGGCCAGCTTTCCTAATGATTATAAATTAATTTTTGGCGAGGTTGGGATTGGTACTTCAAAAGACACGTCAATTGCAGGAATTCCCCTGCCCTCTGAGGAAGTTAATTTTAAAATAATAAATTCCTCCGATAATGATACGCCGGTTGAATTTACATTTTTTGAATTAAATGGTGATGACGGCCGATTTACTATTGATACTACAAATGCTAATCTCACAGATTTGATATATTTTCTGGAGAAAGGGCCGAATGGGAACCTAATTTATACCTGGTCACTAATATTAAACACCTTACCAATTGGTGGACGCAATCCTCAAGCGGGTGACACATTAACTTTGTCGGTTACAAAACCGTTTCAATCCAAAGATGTTTTCAGGTTTACTACTAAAGGAGAAGCCAGCTCAAACAGTATAGCTAAATCTGACTTGAAGGATATTCGTGTTGTCCCAAATCCGTATATTGTGACAGAGTCCTGGGAACAAATTAATCCATACACAAGTGGCCGGGGCCCTCGTGAAATACATTTTATTAACCTTCCAAAAAAATGTACAATTCGTATTTTTACTGTAAATGGCGAGTTAGTAGACAAAATTAATTTTGATGGTGAAGCAGCCAACAGCGATGAAATAAACGGATTTATTAATGGATCTGACAGCGGTGTAAATAATGGAACAGCAATATGGGATATGCTAAGCAGAGATAACCTGGAAATTGCGTACGGAATATATTTGTATCATATCGATGCACCCGGAGTAGGCCAAAAAAGTGGTACATTTGCAATCATAAAATAAACGGGAAGACTATGAAGATTATTAATTTATTAAAAGCAGGACTATTTTCCTTTATATTTTTTCTGCTGATCGGCTCAGTTTCAGCCCAGGAAGTTTCTAAAGTTGGTACTTCTGCAGCGCCATTTTTAAAAATACCTGTTAGCGCAAGGGCAACAGCTCTTGGAGGCGCATTTGTGGCTATGGCTGATGATCCAAGTGCATTATTTTGGAACCCTGGTGGAATTGCCCGCATTGAAAATTTTGCATTAATGGTGGATCATTCTCCCTGGTTACCGGGACTACAACATAATTTTATTGGACTTACTTTGCCTGTTGAAAACTTTGGAACCATTGGATTGAGTATTACTTCGCTTTCTACAGAAGAAATGGATATAACGACTCTTGACCATCCAATGGGGACGGGGGAAGTATTTGATGCACAATTTATTTCCGTTGGCTTTTCCTATGGTGTATATTTAACTGACCGCTTTTCGATTGGGGCAACGTTCAAATTCATAAATGAACGAATTTATAATTCATCTGCCACAGGAATTGCAGTTGATATAGGTACCCTTTATGATACTCCTCTGGAAGGATTAAAGCTTGGGTTTAATATTTCCAATTTTGGAACAAAAATGAACATTACGGGTGAAGACCTGAATGTGCCGGTAGATATAGATGGAACCATAAGGGGCAATAATGAAAGTATTGTTGCGCAATTAAAAACGGATGAATTTGATTTACCCTTGATGATGCAAGTGGGCCTCTCTTATGAAGCTTTCACTTTTGATGAGAACAAATTGATAATTTCTATAGATGGAATAAATCCAAGCGATAATGACCAAAGTGTAAATACAGGTGCTGAACTATCCATGTTTAATAATATGTTCGTTGTTCGTGGCGGATTTAACGAAATGTTATTAAAAAACAGGGAAAAAGGCCTAACTTTGGGTGCTGGTTTTAATACAAATCTGGAAAATTATTTTAACTTAAGAATTGATTATGCTTTTCAGGAATTTGTTCATTTAAACAATGTAAACCGATTTTCATTAATGCTTTTGTTTTAACAAGAAAGGAGGCTTCACACATAAAAATTTTTAATTTTTGTTTACTATAACTTTTAATTCAAAGGAGGATTTATGAAGAAGTATATGTTACTTTTTCTAAGTTTTGTTCTACTCTCATTTGTGTCACTTTCCTTTGCAGATGATTTAGATTTGGCATTTGAAGATGATACTGATCTTGCTAATTGGAGCCATCATGATGAAGGCAATGTTTTTACAGTGGAAGCATGGGACGCAACCGGTGGTGTAGATGGTACCGGTGGGCTGCATTTTACAGACGGTGGCTATACAATATTGGCTAAACGCCCTGTTACAGCTACAATGGGCACCAGCTATAGTTTAACAATCGATATCAATGTGGATGCCTGGGGTACTGGAGATCTTGAACTTTCTGTTCAGGGCCTTAGCACTACAGATCCAATGGTGGTTGTTACAACAGATTCTACTTACCATTCTTATACATTAACAGGTCAAGCAGATTTAAGTACTTCAGGATATATTAGAATTTATAGCACTGGTTCTGCTACACCACCTTCAGTTTATATTGATAATGTTATTTTTGATGACAATGTACAGACACTTTTCTTCTCGGAATACCAAGAAGGAAGTAGTAACCATAAAGGATTAGAAATTTATAATCCAACAGATGCGGCAGTATCTTTGGCCGATTATCAGATTTTTCAAACATCAAATGGGAGCGATACAACAAAATGGGAATTCTTCCATAATTTTCCAGAAGGCGCTTCAATAGACCCGGGCGATGTTTGGGTGATTGTAACAGATCAAGCGGATACAGTACTACAAAACGTTGCTGATGAAATACTAGGTTTTCCAAGTGTTGTACACCACAATGGTGATGATGCAAGAGCAATCGCAAAAGTCGTAGGTACAGACACAACATTATTAGATGTAATTGGTGTTACTGGACCAGACCCCGGTAGTGGTTGGGATGTTGCGGGAGTTGAAAATGCAACAGCAAATCATACACTTGTTAGAAAAGCAGCAGTAATGACAGGTAATTCCATTTGGGCTTCTGCGGCAGGTACAAATGCAGATGATTCAGAATGGATCGTTTTTGACCAAAATACTTGGGATTATCTTGGTTCACATCCACATGAGTTTGGTGATGGTTCCATTATGGTTACACTTCAACTAAATACATCTACAAACTTAGATACTATTAATGCTGATAACGGATTTGTCCAGGTTCGTGGTGAATTAGCAGGTGATAGTCTGCGTGGTGGAAAACAAATTACTTGGGGATCAGATTCTGATCTTGGTATGGAAAGCGTCGGTGGTGATTATTGGGAAGTTACATTTCAAATGGAAACTGACGATACATTGAAATATAAATTCTGGACTGGATTTAATGGTACTAACGGAACAATGCCTGATGGTGGTTGGGAAGGTGGAATCACTAATGAAACAGGAAGTGGAGACACTCGTGTTTTTATTTCAGGAGTAAGTGACACGGTTGTTCAAGTACAGTATTATAACCCAAATGATGGCAATGAGCCTGTAGAACAATATGCCGCACCGTTCGAAACTAAAGCTGACTCTGTTGCAATTTACTTCCGCGTAAGTATGGCCGGAGAAATTGAAGCAGCACAATTCAATCCTGATATCAACGGGCCGGTTGCTGCTCGTGGAGATTCAACATCTGAAGTTGGTGGATTACACTGGGGTGAAAACAGAGTTGTTTTGACGCGTGAAACAGGCAGTCAGTTTGATGGTTCTTTCTATTCTGGTGTTGGTTATTTCGCAAAGTCCGCTATCACTGAAGGTGAAAGCCAAGGATATAAATTTGTTTTTGGTGATGATGCAGTTACATGGGAGGGAATTGATAACAGGTCATTTAATTATCCAATGGGCTTAAAAGATTCAACAATCCAGTGGAATTACTTTAACAACAAAAAACCAACAGGTAAAGAAACTCTTACTAGTGTTGTAACATGGCGCGTAAGTACAGAAGCACTTGAAGCGATTGGTCTTTTTGATCGCGGTGTTGGTGACTTTATTGAGGTTCGTGGACCAAATGGGTGGGATGCCGGAGACGGTGTTCAGCTTGTATTCAATCCTCTTCTTCAAGAGTGGACATCTACAAATGAAGAATTTACAAACCAAGAAGGCGCTGAAATAGCATATAAATACTTTATTGGCTGGGATTCTTCACGTATTGATATGGCTAGCCCAAATTATATTCCTAATTTAGATATTGGTCAGGGCTGGGAAGAGCCTGCACCAACTGGAGGTGGAAACAGGGTTCATGTATTTGAAAATGCAGCAGAACAAACTGTGAGTGGCGATTTTGGTTTCGATCGTCAGTTCTTTAATGGTGTTCCTGCAAATGCAGTTTCTGATCACGATATCACAGTTACTTTTAATGTTGATATGACTCAAGCAACTGAGTCTGAAAATAATACAAATACACTTTTCAGACCTGGTGTTGATACGGTTTGGGTACAGTGGGATGGTGAATTAACTGCATGGTCTCAAGGTACAGGAATGTGGGATGCTGATGCCCGCTTCTTAGAACTAACAGATGGCGATGGTGATATGGTTTATTCTGGTACATTTACACTTGCTGTGTCAGAAACATTTCCTGGTATCTGGTATCAGTTAGGATACAGGATTGCCTATTCTACAGATGCAGAAGCTGTTGTAAATGGTACTGGTGGGGCTGTAAGAGGTCGCCGTTATTACCAGTATATCCATCCAACAGCAGTTGTTGATGGTTCCGGACAGTGGTTAGATACAGTTTGGCCTTCAGACTTTGACCTACCGATGGTTCCATGGACTGAGACTGATTTATTAGTTGAAGATCCACCTGATTTAACAGTAACTGCAATTGTTGATAATGGTGAATTACCTCAAAAATTTGCTCTTGAGCAAAACTATCCGAATCCATTTAACCCAACTACGACTATTCGTTATAATGTTGCTAATACATCTGACGTTAAGTTGAAGATTTATAACTTGATGGGACAGGAAGTTTTGACATTAGTAGATCAAAATCATAATGCTGGTAAATATGAGATTGTTTGGAATGCTAAAAATAATCTCGGCAAAAAAGTTGCTTCTGGTGTTTATTACCTAAAATTTGAAGCAGGTGATTTTGTCAAATTCCGTAAAATGACTCTGATTCGCTAATTTAGATTTATCCAAAACGGGTATGATTTTCATACCCGTTTTGTTTTTAATGAGCAAATGTGAAATGAAATATTTTTCAGCAATTCTTAAAACTTCAATAACCTTCCTGATTCTACTAAATAGTTTTTTCAAACCTGCTTTTGGGCAAACAGATTCAACATTGTTTATAAAAGGAGCGGATGTTTCTTTTATACCCCAAATTGAAGACTTAGGCGGGCAATATTTAAGAGAAGGTATTAATACAGATCCGCTTTACATTTTTAAAGAAAATGGGTTTAATTACATCCGACTAAAACTATGGCATACACCACAGGAGAATTATAATAGTCTACCCCGAATTCTTGAAATGGCGCAGCGAATAAAAGATCATCAATTAAAGTTTTTACTAAATTTTCATTATGCAGATACTTGGGCTGACCCAGGACATCAACCAAAACCGGCTGCATGGGCAGATTTATCTTTTACAGATTTGACAGATAGTCTTTATTTATATACAAGAAATGTAATAGCAGCATTGGATAACCAGAATACCTTACCGGATATGGTACAAATTGGAAATGAAATTAACTCGGGTATGTTATGGAATGATGGCAAAGTTGGTGGAGAATTTAACACGCCCACACAATGGGAGAATCTGGCAAGTCTTATAAATGCAGGTATAACAGGTGTGCGTGATGGTTCATTGCAGGGCGATTCAATCAAAATAATGATTCACCGCGCCGGTGCAGAAGACTACAATGCTAACAAGTGGTTTTTTGATAATTTGCGAAATGAAAATGTTGAGTTTGATATTATAGGGTTGTCCTATTATCCATGGTGGCATGGGGACATGGATGAGGTGAAATCGACTCTAAATAAATTAGTCACTCGGTATGGAAAAGATTTAATAATTGCAGAAACGGCTTATCCATGGACATTGGATTGGTATGATAGCAAAAACAATATTGTAGGATCTTCTGCTCAACTACATGATGGTTACCCTGCAACTGTTACAGGCCAGGCGAATTTTTTACGAGATTTAATGCAGATAATCGGCAATGTTTCTGAAGATAAAGGCAAAGGTGTTTTTTACTGGGCACCAGAATATATTTCTGTTCAGCCGCTCGGCTCACCTTGGGAAAACCTTGCCTTGTTTGATTTTGAAGGCAACGTCTTAGAATCGATGGCAGTATTTAAAGAATTGCCAGATTCATTGCTCCCGATAAATGTTACATTAAAAATTAATACAGCTACAAATTGGGACACATTACAGGAAAACCATTTTGTTCAATTACGTGGCGAAATTAAAGGCACTTCTTTTGGGGTTTTACCGGATGGTAAAAAGGTCACCTGGGATTCTTCGTCCGAACTTGTTTTGGAAAACATAGGTGGTGACTATTGGCAGGCAAGCTTTCAGATGTATCCTGAAGACGAGTTATCCTATAAAATCTGGACTGGTTTGGATAAAAACACCGGGACCCATTTACGTGGTGGGTGGGAAGGCGCAATAACAGCATTCAATGGCTCGACAACAAATAGGCGCAACTTAGTAGCAGGATTTTCTGATACGACCATCAACATCCAATTTTACAATTCTTCACCGGAAACAAAAACCCAATATTGGAAACCTTATAATATTTCAGAGGATAGCATCGCTGTATATTTCCGGGTTAATATGAATAATGCTGTTTTGTCCGGAAGATTTAATCCGGATAATCATGGTCCGCTGGCTGTTCGCGGAGATAGTTTAAATTCAGGCGGCGTCCTTAGTTGGGAGAAATCTAAATTAATTTTGAGCCGGGAAGAAAATAGTGTTAACGATGGCTCCTTTTGGTCAGGAACAGGATATTTTTCTAAATCGGATTTAGCCTCAAATGCTAAACTATCATATCAATTTTATATTGAAAACAGTGATGACGACGGTTGGGAAAATGTATCCGCCCGGGAATTAGTTTTTTCAGAAAACATATTATCCGCAAATGATACAACTCTTCACTGGGTATATTTTGACAAGGCTACAATAAGCTCACTGAAGTCTGCTACAGAATTTTTACCAAAGGATATAAGGCTATTACAAAATTATCCAAATCCATTTAATCCGAGAACAAATATTGAATATGAAATTAATGTAACAACACAAGTACGGCTTGTTATTTTAAACGTTTTGGGAAAAGAAGTTCGTCTTTTGGAAAATACTTATAAAAGAGCCGGTAACTACTCAACAACTTGGGATGGTAAAAATAATTCTGGTCAATATCTTGGTAGTGGAATATACTTTATTCAATTGCAAACAGACACACATAGTCAATTAAAAAAAGCTTTATTACTAAAATGAAGACAATTTTTTATTCAATTCTCATAGTTTTTATTTCGGTTTTATTTACATTTGCCCAATCTAATAAAGATAAAGTTTATGTTGATAATGGGATTTTAAAGTGGACTGAATCAGGGCAGGAAGTCGCTTTGTTTGGGGTAAATTACTCTGCCCCATTTGCTCATGCATTTAGAGCGATTAAAAAACTAGGGCTATCTCACAAAAAAGCTATTGATATGGATGTATCACAATTTGCCAGATTAGAATTTGATGCATACCGAATTCATGTGTGGGACAGGGAAGTTGCAGATTCACTAGGCAACCTTATTGAAAATGAACATCTGGAATTGTTGGATTACCTGATTTATAAGTTAAAAGAAAAGAATATCAATATTATTTTAACACCCATAGCCTGGTGGGGACCAGGCTGGCCGGAGCCTGATCCACCTTCACCGGGATTTTCTAATAACTATTCCAAGGTAGAGCTGTTGACTGATCCAAAAGCAAGGGATGCACAGCAAAATTATACAAAACAATTTCTAAATCATAAAAACAAATACACTGGGTTATCCTATAAAAAAGATCCTGATATTATAGCTTTCGAAATTATTAATGAGCCTGGACATCCACCAGATACGTCACTTGTTACCGAATATATAAATGAAATGGCTTCGATCTTTCGGGAGCAAGGAGTTACTAAACCAATATATTATAACATCAGCCAAAACTGGAGCGACAAGCAGGCAGCCGCAGTTTACAATGCACAAATTGATGGAATTTCTTTTCAGTGGTATCCAACGGGATTAGTAAAATATGCTCCACTAAAAGGAAATTATTTAGCCCATGTGGATCACTACCCGGTGCCGGAAATAAGTGATCCTAATTTTAAAAATAAAACGCGTATGGTTTATGAATTTGATGCTGCTGATGTTGATCAGTCAATAATGTATCCTGCAATGGCGCGTAGTTTTCGTGAAGCCGGTATGCAATGGGCAACCATGTTTAGCTACGATCCAACTTTTATTGCAGCGTATAACACAGAATATTCAACGCACTATTTAAATTTGATTTATACTCCGCAGAAAGCATTGAGTTTGATGATTGCTGCAAATGTTTTTCGCACGTTGAAAACATATCAAAAATTTAAGTCCTATCCGCTCAATACAGAATTTGATGGATTCAAAATTTCTTATGAAGATGATTTATCTGAGCTGAATAATGGAGAGAAGTTTTATTATTCGAATTCAACACTCAGTACACCAATTGAACCAGAAAAATTAATTCATATAGCAGGATATGGGCAATCGTCTTTGATACAAACAAATGCAAAAGGCGCATATTTTTTGGATAAGATTAATGATGGTGTTTGGAGGCTGGAACTCTATCCTGATGTTATTGACTTAATGAATTCTTATGGTAAGAACAGTCTCGATAATAAAGTGAGAATTGTTCTTAAAAACCCTTCAGATATGAATCTTAATTTACCTGGATTGTCGAAAAATTATAGAGTGCATTGCCTGACAAATAGTGAATCTGATTTTACTGCAAGTGAAAATAAAATATCAGTTAAGCCGGGTGTGTATTTACTTTCAAATGAAAACACAACTTTAAAAAAAGACTTGAAGTTTGATTTTTATAATAGATCGTTGAGTGAATATCCAAATTTTAATTTTATCGATCATGGCCAGAAAGTAATGCATAATCCTATTACAAAAATAACCGATGGAGAACGCTTTAATCCAAAGTTTACGATTATTTCAAGCTCCAAAATCGATACGGCAATTTTATATTTGAAGGAACCAAATTGGCGAAATTATAGAGCTGTAGCTTTAAATAAAACGGGTAAATATGAATATGAAGCAGAAGTAAGTGAGGGAATCCAAAACGGTATAATTGAATATTGTATTTATCTAAAAACAAATAAATGTGAAATGTCTTATCCCGCACAGGTTGCTAAAAATCCAAACTCCTGGGATTATTTCACATCAGATAATTGGCGTGTAAAAGTAATCCCCAAAATTTTATTCAACCCGGAAACAGATCAAGGAAATCTAAACTTTCCTAATGTTTGGGCTTCAGTTGAATTTAACGCATCAACCAAATGGAATAAATTTGAGAAGTCCTGGCTAAACTTAAACCTTACAAAGTTTAAAAGACCAATAAATGATTTCACGTTTCAAATTGAATTAAATAATGATTTGGTTTCAAAAATGGATTTATCTGATTTTAAATATGTAGAGTTTGAAATAGATCTGCAGAAAACAAATATAAGGCGTTTTAAATTTCAATTAATAAACACGAATTATCAGTCTGTCCAAAAGGACATTGATATTTCTGAAAATAAAAGCGCTATCCGAATTCCTTTGAGTGTGTTTAAATCAAATGAGTTTGTTTTGCTACCTCGCCCGTATCCACATTTCCTGCCATATTCGTTTAAAAATAAAACCGGCTCGACAGTGGATCCCGGTGCAAAATTAAATTATATACAAATCAGCATTCCGACAGAAAAGTTTATAGAATCAGCAAATGTTAAGACTCTTCAATTCAGTTCAATTCGATTAAGTAAAAACTAAATACCGTGTATTTTATGAACAAACCAATATTTTTAAATATCTTACTTTCTGTGGCTTTGATCGCTTTATTTTCATGTTCGCAAGAAAGGGTAAAAAGAAATAATGAAATTACACGGGATATAAATTTTAATAAAAGCTGGTTTTTTTCAAAAATTGAAAACGATTCGGTTGATGATAATAAATATAGCAAAACTGAATTTGATCATTCAAAATGGCAAAAAGTAAATTTGCCGCATACAGCGAATATTGAACCTCTTGTGGTTAATGACCAATGGCAAGGGATAGCCTGGTACAGGAAAGAATTTGCTTTAAAAAAGAGTGACTCTGGCAAAGTTGTTTATGTTGAGCTTGGGGCAGCCATGCAAGTTGCAGATATCTGGGTAAACGGAACACATATTGAAACCCATTATGGTGGTTATCTCCCGTTTTCATTGGATATTACGAATTACGTCAATTTTGACCAATCCAACCTGATTGCGCTTAAACTGGATAACAGGGACAATATAAATGTGCCTCCCGGAAAACCAATTAAAACATTAGACTTTTGCTATTATGGCGGACTTTATCGAAATGTAAAAATGCATATTGTCAACCCGCTTCATATTAGCAATGCAATAGAAGCTGAAAAAATTGCCGGTGGGGGCATTTTTGTACAATACGATGATGTTTCATCAGATAGCGCTGTCTTTAGTGTAAAAACACACATTTTAAATAAATCGAATAAACCGAAAGCTGTAGGAGTCCAAACCGAAATTTCAGATCCTGATGGAAAGATTGTGATACTTCGAAAAAGTAAGATTGATTCTGTCACAGCAATGTCAGACACACATTTTAAACAGGATTTTGTCCTAAAAAAACCTCAGTTATGGGACATAGATTCGCCCAAGAGATATACTGTGAAATCTTATGTTTTTACAGAAGAAGTTGTGGATTATCTGGAAACCAATATCGGTTTTCGCAGCATTTCATTTTCTGTCAATGATGGTTTTCTTATCAATGGGAAGAAAAAGTATTTACGCGGAACAAACCGTCACCAGGAATATCCATATATCGGAAATGCTCTGTCCGATGAAGCTCAATACCGCGATGCCTATAAAATCAAGCAGGCTGGATTTGATTATATCCGTCTCTCTCATTATCCACAAGCCGACGCGTTTATGGATGCTTGTGATGAGCTGGGGCTGGTTGTAATGAATTGTATTCCCGGTTGGCAATTTATGGGCGGCGAAAAATTTCAGGAATTGTGCTATCAAAATATCCGCGATTTGATTAGGCGTGACCGTAATCGCCCGTCTGTGATTCTGTGGGAAACTTCATTAAACGAATCCTGGATGGAAGATGACTTTATTGAAACGAGCCAAAAAATCACCCACGAAGAACTTCCCGGAAAATATACATATTCATGTGGTTGGCAAAAAGGTTTTGATGTATTTATACAGGCAAGGCAGCATGGCGGGTTAAATGAGTATAATGATCCTGAGGTCGGTGCTATTATTAGTGAATATGGTGATTGGGAATACTTTGCTCAAAATGCCGGATTGGATCAACCGGGCTTTAAAAACCTGTTAAAAGAAGAAAGAAATAGTCGTCAGTTTCGTGCCAGCGGAGAGAAAAGATTATTGCAACAGGCAATGAATTTTCAAGAGGCGCACAATGATAATCAAAAAACAGTTGCTGCAGGTGATGGCTTATGGGTGATGTTTGATTACAACCGCGGATATGACAATACCATCGAAGCATCCGGGCCAATGGATGTTTTTCGTCTTCCTAAATTTTCACATTACTTTTTTCAAAGCCAGCGTGATGTTCAGGTTGATTTAAAAAATGGTGAATCAAACCCAATGGTATTTATTGCAAATTACTGGACGGATAATTCACCATTGGATGTGCGGGTTTTCAGTAATTGCACTAAAGTAAAGCTTTTTCTAAATGGTGATTTAATTGGCGTGCAAAAACCCGATGAAAACGAGTTTACTTCTCATTTAAAACATCCGCCATTTACATTTAAACTTAAAAAATTTACATCGGGTGAGTTAACTGCAGTGGGTTTAATTGATGAACATGAAGAAGCACGACACACCGTAAAAACACCCGGGAAACCAGCGGCAATAAAAATCGAATTTGATATCTCCGGGAAACCTTTTAACAGAGAATCGCAAGATATTGTTTTTGCGTATGCAAAAATTATTGATGAGAATGGTACGGTTGTGCCAGACTTTTCTGGAGAAGTTCAGTTTGATCTGGTAGGACCAGCTACTCTGATTGGTCAAAACCCAATAAAGGCTGAAGCCGGGATCGCAACAATTCTCCTGCAAAACAAAAAGCAGGGCAAGATTGAAGTTTCGGCAAAATCAAAATTTATGAACACTAATCTTTTTGGTGAAGAAAAAATAAATTAACTCTTGAAAGGAAATTTTCAAGAATAAAGACTTATATGAAAAAATCAGTAGAGTCAAAGAAGCCACTTTTTAAAATCGTTTCACTTTTGTTGCCGTTTCTATTTCTCACTCTTTTAGAAGTTGGGCTAAGGGTGTTTAATTATGGTGGCAATCTGGATTTGTTTATTAGCAAAAGCGGTGAATATTCTGCCTATGAAACATGTAATCCTGCTGTAGCCAGGCGATATTTTGTTAAGGAGAAGAGATTGCCTGCACCTTCTCAGGATATTTTTTTAAAAGTGAAACCAAAAAATGGGTACAGGATTTTTGTTCTGGGAGGTTCATCGGCAGCCGGGTATCCGTATGGCGAAAATGTTATGTTTTCGCGTATTCTGCATCGCAGGTTGACAAATACTTTCCCCGATAAAATGATAGAAGTAGTAAACACAGCTATGCCCGCAATCAATAGTTATGCCATGCTGGATTTTGTTGATGAAATCCTGGATAATGAGCCGGATGCCATTTTAATCTACGGTGGACACAACGAGTTTTATGGAGCTTTAGGGATTGGGTCTTCAGAGTCTTTAGGGAAGTCTCCTTCAATAATTAATTGGATTCTTAAATTTCAGCAAATGAAAACAATTCGTTTGATGCGAAATATTTTAAACAACCTGTTTTCTCTTTTCAGTAGTGAAAAGCAAATCATTCCTAATTCAACATTGATGGAAAGGATGGTTGAGGAACAATCGATTTATTTTCAATCGGACATTTATAAAGCGGGGATAAATCAATTTCGAACAAACCTTGCAGATATAATTCAAAAGGCAAAAGATGCAAAGGTAAAAATTTTATTAAGTGAGCTGGTCAGCAATATTGGTCATCAAAAACCATTTGTTTCTCAAAGAGGAAAATACAACGCGGATTCAACGTTTGCTCTTGCGCAAGATTTTGAAAAAGAAGGGAATTTTTCCAAAGCCAAAGAATTGTTTTTTAAAGCCAAAGATTATGATATGTTGCGTTTCAGAGCTCCGGAAGAGTTTAATACGATTATCCAAGGCTTAGCTGCTTTAAATGAGATACCTGTTGTTCCTTTAAAACAGTTTTACAGCGAAAACTCCAGGAATGGCATTACAGGAAATAATCTCATGCTGGAGCACCTGCATCCAAATTTTAAAGGATATGTTCTGATGGCAGAAGCCTTTATTATTACAATGAGAAACAACAACTTTATTAGTTCAAAATGGCCTGTAATAAATAAAGTACACAAAAATCTAAAACCTGGGATTACTAAACTGGATAGCAGCTTAGCAGCACTAAAAATAAATATATTAAAAGGTGGCTGGCCTTTTAAAAAGCGATCTACAGTAAATACAGTTTTAGCAAATTATAAAGCTAAAAACAGAATTGATACGCTTGCATTTCGTGTTTGGAAAGAAAGCGGATATACTTTGGAACGAGGCCATGTAGACTTGGCTATATATTATTCTAAGCAGAATAACTTTGAGGCAGCTTTTAACGAGTATAATGCCCTTACTCAAATCACGCCATATAATTCTTCGCCATATATAAAAGCAGCGGAAATGTTGATTAAATTAAATAGGTTTAATGAGGCCGGTATTTTCCTTAAAACCTCTTTGAAATATGAAAACTCGTTTTACGCCAATAAATGGTTGGGGCAAATTTTATTAGGTCAAACAAAGAACACGGAAGGTCTAAAATATTTGCAAGTTGCCTATAAAAAAAACAACAGAGATAGCCAATTGCTTTATAACCTTGGCGGGGCCTATTATTTAAACAAGGAATATGCGTTGGCGTTAGAAAAGATAGAAGAACTCGAAAAAATATCTACAAATTTTCCTAGGTTATCTGTGCTAAAATCCAGAATTATAGAGCTACAAAGAAAGTAAAATTTCTATAATTAATACAGTTTAATTTTTAAGATCAACAATTTAAGGAGAAACCCGTGGCAACCATTGATTATACAATTGTTATTGTTTATTTGCTGGCAATGATCGGAGTTGGTGTTTACTTCCAGAGAAAAGCATCGAGCAGTATTAATTCATACTTCCTTGGAGAACGTGGCATGCCTTGGTGGGCGTTGGGCGCTTCAGGTATGTCTTCTAACCTGGACATTAGCGGAACAATGATAAACACTGCTTTCATTTTTGCGTTGGGAGCTGCCGGTTTCTTTATCGAAATTCGAGGAGGCGTAACATTGATTATGGCCTTCCTGATGATTTTTCAAGGAAAATGGAATAGACGTGCTTTGGTTATGACATTAGCAGAATGGATGCACTTTCGTTTTGGAACTGATAAGCAAGGCGACTTTGCAAGACTGATCGCCGCTATTTCAATAATAATAATGACCATTGCCATGATTACATATTTTGCTATTGGTTCAGGTAAATTTGTTGCGGAGTTTTTAGGTATCCCATCTTTCTTTGGCCTATCTCCACAATTTTGGGCAGCCACATTAATGATCATTTTGGCAATGATTTATACTGTTGCCTCGGGGTTATATGGTGTGGTCTGGACTGACGTTTTCCAGGGTGTTCTGATCTTTATGACCATTCTTTTTATTTGTGCCCTTGCCTTTTTTCAGTTCGATCTTCCTGAGACATTTCAAATTTCTGTTCCAATGCGGGATGGTGGTTTTATGGCGTTGGATACAACAAAAGATGCCTGGACAAGTTTATGGCCTTCCTGGACATTAGAAATGCCAGAAATGTCGGCTTATTCAATTTATAATCTTTTTGGTATAGCCATTTTATTTTACCTGGTAAAGGTTACTATCGAAGGTAGCGGTGGTACAAGCCAGTATATGATTCAACGCTTTTTTGCTTCAAGAAGTGACCGTGAATCAGGTTTGCTATCATTGTTTTGGACAACACTTTTAGCTTTTAGATGGCCGTTTATTGTTGCTATTGCAACCATGGGTGTTGTTCTTGGAAGTCAACAAGGCGTTATTCAGGATCCGGAAACAGTATTGCCTGTTGTTATAAACCAAATTGTACCAATAGGAATAAAAGGTTTGTTAGTGGCAGGATTAATGGCAGCAGCCATGTCCACTTTTGATTCTACGGTAAATGCCGGCGCCGCTTACTGGGTTAAAGATATTTATCACCAATATATAAATCCAAAAGCTACTGAAAAACAATTGATGAGCCATAGCCGCTGGTCATCTGTAATTCTTGTTATTCTGGGTTTAGGATTTATGCTTTTAATTAATAATATAAATGAAATATGGGGCTGGATAACATCAAGCCTGGGAGCAGGTTTACTTATCCCTACATTGGCAAGATGGTATTGGTGGAGAATGAATGGATATGGTTTTGCAGCAGGTACGGCTGTTGGAATGGTCTCTGCTGTCTTACAGCGTATTTTCTTGCCGGACATTCCAGAGTATTCAGCTTTTATTATAACAACAACATCTTCGTTGATTGGAATGATTGTCGGAACGTATGCAGCCGCACCAACAAAAGAATCTGTTTTACTGGAGTTTTATAAACGAACACGCCCATTTGGTTTTTGGGGACCGATACGTAAAAAAATTGAGGCAGAAACTTTAACACAAATTAATAAAGAAAATAAACGGGATATTCTGTCGACATTTTTTGCAGTGCCATGGCAAGTTGTTTTGTTTTTGACCGGTATGGCCGTAATCTTGAAAAGATGGGATCAATTTACATGGCTGGCCATTATACTGGCCTTGTTATCTGCAGGCCTATATTTTAACTGGTTTCGCCACCTTTCAAAAGAAGTAAAAATTGAGAATTGATGTCGATAAAGTGGACTTATGCACAATTTTGATTTGCTTTTAGAAGGAGATCATTTTTTCGAAAACTTGTTAAAAGTTAAAGTTAAACATTAAATCGTGTTTTATAAAAACAATAAAAACATAAGCTTAGCCTCCTGTTGTGGTTGGTGTTAAGCAGCAAGGAGGTAAAAACCCGGAATATCTTATTAACAATAAAGGCCTGTTGTCCACAGGTTATCCACAATATTTATGAGAAGAGGGTTTTTTTAATAATTACAAATGCAAAAAAATAAACTTAAATACCAATCTTTTTTCTTTTTGGCTTTATTAATGCTTGTTGGCTGTAATAATTCTGATGATACATTCATGGGATTATTATACCAATTGGCAGATGTTCAGGAAGAAAAACGTGAAGAAATGTTTCAAACCTGGCTAAACAAAAAAGAAAAAGCCCCAATAATCGAAAACAACAAAGTCTTTTTTATTTATCAAAATGTTAAAGATGTTTCTGTTTTTGTAAGTGGAGAAATGAACAGTTGGAAACCTGATGCAGATCAGATGATGCGAATAATTGGTACAAGTTATTATTATTTTGAACAATCGTACCCGGCAGATGCCCGTGTAGAATATAAATTTGTTGTCGAAGGTGAATATATTCTTGATCCACTTAATGAACAAACTTCAGCGGGGGGATATGGGAGCAATTCTCTTATTTTAATGCCGGAGTACAAATTTCCAGCAGAAATTCTTGTTAACCGCTTTCAAAACTATACACGTATCGATACGTTTGTTTTTAACAGTAATATTTTGCCTGGTGAGAGGAATGTCTTTATTTACAGTCACCCGCTTGCAGATAATAACTCACCGATTATTATTTTTAATGATGGGGCAGATTATTTGAATTTTGGGCTGACAAATACGGTATTAGATAATTTGATTGAAAAGGATAAAATTCCGGCTTGTCATGCGTTTTTTGTTAACCCCGGAAACAGGATGAAAGAATATTGGCTTAATGATGATTATCATAAATTACTATTTGATGAGTTGATACCAAAGCTTAAACAAGATTATAAATTCACATCTGATAATAAAATATTTGTTGGTGGAGTTTCTTTAGGGGGTTTAACTGCATATCACTCATTAAAAAAATATTCTTCTCAGATTGATGGAGTCTTTGGGCAATCACCATCATTTTGGTTGGATAGTTTGCAAATAATCGATGAGTTAAGAGATGTTGATTTAGATGACACAAAGTTGTTTTTCGATTATGGGCTTTTTGAAGAAGATAGTTATGATTCTACCGTAATCGAGTTTTTTAAACAAAAATCAAAATCATTTCAATTTGAGAAATATAATGAAGGCCACGCCTGGGGCAATTGGATGGGACATCTTGACAGTGCCTTAATATATTTATTGACTGAAAGAAAGGGTATTTAAATGTCATTGGAGAGCATTGCGCAAAGAATGAAAAAACTGGGGTTTACAACTTACGAAGCAAAAGCCTACATATCCTTATTGCAAAACCACCCGGCAACACGATATGAGTTAAGTAAAAATTCCGGCGTTCCTCGTTCTGCGATTTACGATACAATCCGGAAGTTAGAAAACCTGGGTGCGGTAAACGGACTTTATACAGAGCCTAAGAAGTATATGCCCCTTCCTCCGGATCAATTATTTGATCTCCTTGAAAGACAATTTAAAGAGAGAATCGACGATGTACGTGGTTCGATGAAGGAATTTGAAACTTCTGTTGAACCGGGTCATTTATGGAATATCGTTGGATATGAAAATATGATCCACAAATCAAGAGAGATGATCGACCGTGCTGAAAAGTCAATTTACATTTCTATATGGCAGCGAGAAGCAGATCTTTTAAAAACGGAATTGGACAATGCTTTTAAACGTGGTGTTATAATTGTAGCTTTTTCATTTACAGAGTTAGACCTGGCTGCTGAATGTACTTATAGCTATGAGCTGCGTGAAGATGATTTGGAAAAATTTTGGGACCATAAAATTATTATGGTGGTGGATCAAAAAGAACTTTTAATGGGCGAGGCGGACAATAAATTTTCAAAAAAGACAGCCTGGACACAAAACACCGCTATTGTGGATATTGCGACTAACCATATGATTCTCGATATAACATTATATGGTTTACGTAACAAAGTGGATGTTTCGGATAGGGTCATTTCCATGCAAAAAGGAGATTCTAATGAACTCCAGGAACTGTTAACGCACTCATCTGATGTTGTTTTAGAAAGAGAAGATAAGAGTATGGATTAATTATGATAGCCACTCTTGAACAGCGCTTTAATAGAATAATAAAAAAAACAAAAGAGCATGCTGTTGAAAAACAATTCAATCATTCAATAAACCTCGAATCAACTTCCGGTCCAAAACCGCCTTACTGGATTACCGGACAAACGCTGTATGAAGTTTACATCCGTTCCTTCACTAAAGAAGGAACCTTTGACGCGGCGGCTAAAAGACTTCCACAACTAAAACGATTGGGCATAAACATTATCTGGCTAATGCCTATTTTCCCTATTGGCAAAGTAAATAGAAAAGGCAGCTTGGGAAGTTCATATTCAGTTTCCAATTATTATGAAATAAATCCTGAATACGGTTCTAAAGAATTATTTATGAACTTTGTTAACGAAGCCCATAATCTGAATTTGAAAGTTATTATTGACATGGTGGCCAACCATGTTTCTTTTGATTACAATGCAGCTCAAAAAGACCCAAAACTTTTAATGTACGATGATCATGGAAAACCTTTTAGAAAATATGCTGATTGGACGGACATTGTAGATCTTGATTATAATTATCCCGCTACTCGAACACATATCCGGGATATTATGGTTTACTGGCTAAAAGAATTTAGCTTGGATGGTTTTCGTTGTGACGTTGCCGGTATGGTCCCAGTCGATTTTTGGGAAGAAACGGTTGCCCATCTTAGAAAAATTAATCCAGATATTTTTATGCTGGCGGAGTGGGAAGGGTCTTATTTACATAAAAATGCATTTCACAGTTCTTACGATTGGGTACTTTATGAGTTGATGAAGTCTGTAAAAGAAGGAAAAGAATCGGCAATTATCTTGCTGGAATGGCAAAATATCCGTCGACAAAGTTATCCTGAAAATTCGTGCCCGTTGCGTTTTCTGGAAAACCACGACTTGCCGCGCGCGGTTCAAACTTTTGGAAAGGATGGGATAGCCCCATTTTTGACTTTCATATTTACGATGGATGGTTTACCACTTATTTATAATGGTCAGGAAAAAGGAGATAGCAATTTTCTTTCACATTTTGAAAAGGAACCAATAGAATGGGTTTTAAACAACGAAGATTTGAGCCGGGTCTATAAATCTCTGATTGAGCTGAGACAATCAATACCGGCCATGAGTTCTTCGGAAATAAAAGTCTGCCTGCACAATAAAATTCCTGATATTTTGATTTACGAAAAAAGTGGAAAAAGTAAAATAATTGTATTTTTAAACATGCGTTCAGAACAAGTTTTTATCGAACCAGGAAAAGAGCTTTCTGCTAAACTGAAAAAAACGGCTGTTTTGTTTAACTCACAAAAGAATTTTAGTATAACCCAAAATAAAATTATATTGCACCCCCATCAGGCAATTATTCTTGGTGAATAGAAATGTTTAAAAAAGCAGGCCTAAAATATAAGTTTTTAGTCTTGGGCACTTCGGGGGTAATCCTGGTTGTGGTTTTGGGATCGTATTATCTTCATTCCCTAATTCAAAATAATCCACAAAATGCTGCAAATTATATAACCTTGATATCGGTTGGCTATATTGTTATTGGTATCGCAGCGTTGCTTATTTTTGCCAGAATCATGATCCGGCCTGTTGTTTCACTAACAAAAAAAGTAAATGCCGTCAGGGAAGGAAATCTTGATGTTTCTTTAAAAAACATACAGGATCGAACGTTTGTTGATGAAATGGATATCCTGTATGATGGATTTGCTCACATGATCCAAAGTCTCAAAATTAACATACAGGAACTGACTTCGGCAAAAGAAAATGCTTTGTCATCTTCGCGGGAGTTAGCAGAAAATTCAAAGATTTTACAAACAATTTTTAATGGGATTCCTGATGGTGTAATGATTATTGACAAGAACTTTAAAGTGGTTGCCTCCAATCCTGTTATGCAAAAAATTATGGGGCACGCCAAAGGTGATATTGTTGGCGAATCTTGTTATAAAATGTGTACAGGTACGGAAAGCCATTGCAGTTTTTGCAATGCGGATGATGTGTTTGAAAAAGGAAAAGCGCGCTATACATATTGCACCAAAAATCTTTTTAATACCAATGAAGAAAAAGTTTTTGAAGTGCATAATTTTCCATTATTTAATAAAGAAGGTGAGGTCAGCCAAATTTTAGAGTACATAAAAGATGTGACTGAGGCGGTTAATATGCGCACGGATCTGGAACACACGCAACGTCTTGCGGATATTGGACAAATGGCAAGTAAAGTTGCCCACGAAGTGAGAAACCCGCTTAATGCAATTAAAGGCGCGGCTCACTATTTGCATGGCGAGGTAAATGACCCGGAAGCAAAAAGCTATCTTGATTTGATTGAAGAACAGGCCGAACGGGTGAATGCTGTGACAACTCAATTGCTTTCTTTATCAAAACCGCTTGAACATGTTTTAAAAATTGGTGAAATCGAAGGCGCTTTGAACCGTGCATTGCAAGTTACCAGGCCCCAACTAATGCACAAAAAAATCAAAATTGAAATGAATGTTTCGAAGAACCTTCCTAAAATTATGTTTAATGAAGGACAGATTGAACAGGCATTTATTAATCTTCTTTTCAATTCGATTGATGCCATGGAACAAGGAGGCCTAATTAAGATTTCTGTAAAACCCGATTTTTCAAACGGTGAAGATTCAGCAAATTCTATTATTATTTCTTTTTCGGATACAGGAACAGGATTAAAAAACTTTGAAATGAATCAGCTTTTAAAGCCATTTTTTACAACCAAAACACAAGGAACTGGTTTGGGCCTAACAATTGTAAAACGAATCATAGATAATCACAAAGGTACATTTTTGTTGAAAAATGCTGAAGGCAAAGGGACTGAGGCAATTTTAACTTTACCATTGGAAAAAAATTAGGATGAGGAAAATTAACAAATTGCTGGTGGTAGACGACGAACCATCGATTTTGAAAGTGATGAAAGCCAACCTGGAGCGGGAAGGTTATGAGGTTCATACAGCCGAAGACGGATTAATTGCTCTGGAAAAAATTAAGGCTGAAAACTACGATACAATAATTACAGACTTCTTGATGCCGCATCTCAATGGCCAGGAATTATTATTAAAAATGAAGGAAAACCATCTTGATGTTCCGTTAATAATTGTAACAGCCTTTGGCTCGATTGAACAGGCTGTTTCCGCTATGCATCATGGAGCAGTAAATTATTTGACGAAACCGCTTAACTATGATGAGTTGCTATCCGTTGTACAAAATGCAGTACAACAGCAAAACCTTAGGAAGGAAGTTATCTGGCTGCGGCGGGAAATAAAATCTGTTTACAGCTTTGATCAAATCATTGGAAAAAACGAAAAAATGCAAGCTATTTTTGATTTGATTACTGATGTTGCTGAGACAGATGCAACGATATTAATTAATGGTGAAACAGGAACTGGGAAAGAGCTGATCGCCAAAGCAATTCACTATAACAGCCCTCGTAAGAATGAAGCATTTGTCAGGGTTAATTGCGCCGCTCTCTCCGAAACACTTTTAGAAAGTGAACTTTTTGGGCACGAAAAAGGAGCTTTTACCGGAGCTCTTTCGACTAGGATTGGGAGATTTGAACAAGCCAATAAAGGTACTCTTTTTCTTGATGAAGTAGGGGATATTTCTGCTAACACGCAATCGAAATTATTGCGCGTTTTGCAGGAAAGAGAATTTGAACGCGTCGGTAGCAATAAAACAATGAGTGTAGATGTTCGCATTATCTCAGCTACAAACCGCCAGCTTCATAAAGATGTGGCAGAAAGCAAATTCCGTGAAGACCTTTTTTACAGGCTCAATGTAATCCCAATGGAACTTCCTCCTTTAAGAAAACGCATAGATGACATCCCTCTTTTAACAATGCATTTTTTATCCAAGTATTCCGGAAAATTTAATAAAAAGATAAAGAGTATTTCAGCAGAGGCCATTCAATTGCTTGTTGATCATCCGTGGCCGGGAAACATTCGCCAGCTTGAAAATGTTTTGGAACGGGCAGTTATTAAAGAAAAAGAGGATGAAATTTCCAAAGACACTTTATCAAAATGTATCCGTTATCCGGAAACATCAAATTATCAATATTTTATAAATGACCAGCTTCCATTTAATACCTTAAAAGGCCAACTTCTTGAAAAGTTTGAACGTGAATATATCACCAGGGTTTTAGGAAAGACCAATGGAAATATAAGTGAAGCAGCAAAAACCTCGGGGATGCATTACAAGAACTTTTGTGAAAAAATGAAAAAATATAATATCAAGAAATGGGATTATATTAACACTATTCAAGATCCTTCTTAAGGTAAGTTTGCCTCTACTGTGGTAAAAATGCCATAAAACACTATCTTTTTTGAAATGTAGCAATATGCAAATATCAGTAGCCATGCTATATTTTTCTTGCTTTTACAAACTTAATCCGTATTATACACTATCCTCTTTTCAATTTTAAATTAATGGTACACCATTTGCATAATTAAGTGTACTAAACCCAAAAGCCCATCTATCCAGAAAGGAAGTAATTATGAATGACGTGCAAGCAAACATGGAGCTTGATTGCCGTGGTTTAAACTGTCCATTGCCAATTTTGAAAACAAAGAAAGCAATTGACAATTTGAATAGTGGGGAAGTGCTGAAAATGGTTGCGACAGACCCCGGCTCAATAAATGATATGAATGCCTGGACAAAGAGAACAGGTAATGAACTGGTAAGCAATGAGCAAACCGGTAACGACTATATCTTTTTTATCCGCAAAAAATAATAGGGGGAGTTATGTCGGACAATGGCACAAAAAAAATGGCATTAATTGCATCTAAAGGAACACTGGACTGGGCATATCCACCTTTTATATTGGCGTCTACGGCGGCGGCAATGGATATGGAGGTTCAAGTATTTTTTACTTTTTACGGATTAACTTTACTAAAGAAAAAGCTTGAGTCCAAAGTTGATCCTGCTTCTAATCCATCTATGCCAATGAAGATGCCTTTTGGCCCCAAAGGCTTGCAAAACTTTGATATGCCAATACCAAAAATTCTTTCCGGGAATATTCCGGGTTTTAATGATATGGCCACCAGCATGATGAAGCAAACATTTAAAAACAAGGGTGTCGCTACAATCGAACAGCTGCGTGATATTTGCATTGAGAGTGATGTAAAGCTTGTTGGATGCCAGATGACAATGGATGTTTTTGGTTTTACAAAAGACGATTTTGTGGATGGTGTGGAACTTGGCGGTGCTGCAACATTTCTTGAGTTTGCTGCAGAATCAGATATTCAGCTTTTTGTTTAACATATAAAATGTAAGACCCAACTAACAACAGACGACCTAATTTATTAGTAAATATAATTCTTAAAATGTATGCACGTTTACTAGATATGGGGATGGTAAATGTTTTGCGCTCGCAGAGTATTTATCATGCAATTGCTTCAGGTATGAAGAATGATAGCGAACCGGCTTTAATAATTTTGCGACCGGAAACATCCTATTTGTCATTCAATACTGAGCCTGAAAATGAAGGCTTGGAGCAACAGTTTTTAACAGACAATGATATCCCGCAAATAAACAGAAAGATTGCAGCTGGAAATTTCTATCATGACCCAAATCAGTTACTATTGATGTTCGTTTTTTCAAATAGCCGATGCGACCATTTTGGATCAAATGAAAGTATGGCAAATCTCACCCAGGCAGTGATTCTGGCATTTAACAAATTGGGCGTCACTGTAAAATATAATCCGGATAATCGGTTTTATGCAGGTTCAAAAGAAATTGGAATGGCAAGTTTGGGCCTCTACAATAATACATTTTCCTTTTTTAGTGCTTTAAACCTGGATAAAAGTGTCATCGATCAGTCATTGTTAAATTCCAAGCTGCTGCCAGGGAACATAATAACCTCTGTGGCAGAAGAGTTGGGAAAAGTGCCCTCATTAGAAGGAAGTGCCGAAGCATTACTAAGTTCGTTTGAAGAAATTTTTGACTTGGCTTTGATTCCTTCGATGCCAATGCCCGAAGAGATGGATTTAATTTATGACTGGGATGCGAAACTGATAAATAATAAAAAAATCAAGCAAAAGAATCTGCAAAACAGTAGCGGATTAAAGAACTGAAAAAAGAAAATATTTGGAGATTTAACAAATGGATGATGAGGGAAGTGTATTTATTTTTATGACAAGTGGGCCGGAAACTCCACAGCGTTGTGCAACACCTTTCTACATGGCAAATATCGCAGCAGTAATGGATAGTGAGGTAAAAATAGTTTTCCAAATAGATGGTGTTTTGCTTGCAAAAAAAGGTATAGCTGACAATTTAATGGCGCTAGAAGGTGGTAAGCTAATTATTGACTTTCTCAAAGAAGCCAAAGAAGCCGGCGTCGAACTTTATTGCTGTTCGGCCGCGCTCGATCTTCATAATATGACAAAAGATGACCTTATTGATGAAATTGATGATGTGGTAGGTGCTGCATGGATGATGGATGAAGCACTCCAGGCTGATGTTGTTTTAAACTACTAAAACTTTAAATCTTCATCCCAAGCGAAGACGAGGGTTGGTTCGACTTCCGCTTACCTTGAAGTAAATAAAGAGGTGTTACTATGGCTGATGTTAAAAATTGCATGTTACCGGATGACCTTTATTATAGTGTGGAAAATAATGTGTGGGCGCGCGACCTTGGGGATGGCACATTTCAAGTTGGAATGACAGATATTGCTCAAACTCTGGCTGGCTCCGTAATTCATTGCAAGCCAAAAGCCGCCGGGAAAAAAGTCAAAAAAAATAAAAGTGTTGCTACCGTTGAATCCGGAAAATGGGTTGGGCCGGTTAAGTCACCTTTTACAGGTGAAATTGTTGAAATTAATAATGCAGTAGAAAGTGAAGCGACTCTCCTTAATAAAAGTCCATATAAACAAGGTTGGATTGCAAAAATAAAACCCGACGATGCTTCTACAGATATGGCAGAACTGGTTCAAGGTGAAGATGCTGTTGCCGGATTTGAAGGATACATGGCCGAAAAAGAGCTTGGTGAATGCATCCATTGTGAAGGATTTGAAGGATAGTGATTTTAATTCGTGTGTTTACACATCCGGCTTGTACAGGATGTGGGGATGCGGTTCGCCTTGTCTGGAACTTTTACAAGGATCATGTGGATGTTTTTGAAATGCGGACTGTTAAGCTGGAAAACAAAGAAGGATTGGCAGAGGCACACAGGGAAAAAATAAAAACCATTCCCACAATTATTGTTACAAAAGGTGAAACTGAACTTGAACGAATTGTAGGTACACCTCAAAAAGTTCAAATAGATAAATTTTTAGATTTTATCGCTTGAGTCTGATAAAAAGGAGGGAGTCGTCATTCCGAACTTGTTTCGGAATCCTTTTGCCCAACACAACGATGGATCCTGAAATAAACCAGCAAGTTGGCTGGTTCGCTTGCCAGCATGATTCAGGATGACGGGTGTCCAGTTTTTTTTGGAGTCGATTCAGCAATAAAAAGGAAAAAGTATGCCGTCAATTTATGCAGATGCAAAATATCAGGATGTCAGTGAAGAAGTTAAACAGAAGTTGTTTGACGAAGTAAAAGCTGACATGCGCTGGGAAACAACCTTATATGGTTGCTATGAGTGTGGTATTTGTGTGGCTTCATGTCCATCGGCCCGATTTTATGAATTTAGCCCGCGTGTTTATGCACAAGTAATGGCGCGAGAGGATATTCATACTTTTTATGAACTTCTAAATGATTCTGTTTGGGACTGTTCACAGTGTTTCTCATGCACGCGCTGCCCACGCCAAAACAATCCGGGCGGTATAATTACAATTATGCGCGAAGTGGCTGTGAACAATGGAATGCAATCTGCAAAAACGGCACTGCAGGCTTATAGCAGGATTATTTATAAGGTGATGTCAACAGGAACACAGGTGGCGCCAGACATGCTACAACCGGATTTTTTCCCTGATTGGGGCCCTGATGTTGTAAAAGTTTCAGAGAATCTGGAAAATTGGCGACGTGCAATTCCGCCTGAAACAATGCATACAACCGAACTTGCCTGGGACGTAAGTGAAGAAACCCAGTTGGAGCTTTATTTAATTTGGAAACTATCGGGTAACCTTGATCAGATTGAAATTTTGGATGAAGGAATTTTTATGATCCTGACTGAGGTGATGGAGGAACTTTTGGAAGAACACGGATACGATCTTGATGAAATTGATGTGGTTGTTTGAGCAGGAAGCCCATTTGTTAAAGTTAGTAAACCCACCCCTCAGTCCCCTCCCAAGAGGGGAAGCTAAAATCCCCCTCCTTGGAGGGGTTAGGGGTGGGTTGAATCAGAAAATTCCCGCGTGATTTTCCTTGAACATATCAAAAGGGAGATAAATGATGTTAGCAAAACAAACTTTTGATTTAATAAAAGCCAGGCGAACATCTCGGTATTTTGACAAGTTTAGTGAAATAAAAAAGGAAATTTTAGACCGTATTGTGGAAGCAGGTCTTTGGGCGCCTTTTAGCATCTATCAATTACAGGAATGGAAGTTTGTTGTTTTAACAGAAAAAGCACGTGATGAAGTGGTTTCACTCATCTTGCAAGACCCGACTGTTCTAAAATATATCCGGGTAATGTATGAAAGCACATCGTGGGGTGATGACGATAAAGGCTGGGTAAATTTGATTGAGGATTTTGGAAAAGACTTGGGCAGCGCCCCGGTATTAATTGTTGGCATGGCCTTGCGTGATAGCAACATTCATCATTCCCGGCATAATATTGCGTCTTTATGGTGTGCAGCACAAAATATGTTATTACAGGCGCAAGCTGAAGGGCTTGACTCTGGAATTATCTCATTCATTTCGCAAAAAGTGGAAAGCGGCCTTACACGCTTTCTTGGTTTTGATGAGGATAAATATTTTCCCGCTTATGTTTTAAATATAGGTGAAGCCCAAAAAACACCACAAGCTGTTCCAAGGATTAAAGAAGGTGTAGTAAGTTATAAAAGTGAGTAAGCAGTATCGTCATTGTGAGTTTATAAATGCTAAAATCGAAGGATGCCGAACTGAATTCGGCATGACGGAAGCAAGTAATCAACAAGCTGAAAAATTTGAAAAGAAAGGCAATGTATGTCTTCACTACCCATTTTAAACAGCCCCTCGAAAGCGAAAGACAGGGTTTTTGATCGTAAAGGAGATATCCCGACTGAGTATTTTAAGGATGAGCTTTTCGAGCTTGAGGCAAAAGGGGAATTAATCGTTCATCGAATTGCCGATGATAATTTTGTCGAAGTTGATACGAAATACGGACGTAAGAAAAAAATCCCGATACAAAATACCTGGCACCATAAATCCTGTGGCCAATGTGGGCATATTCCCGGATATTCAACATCAATTTTCTGGCTTCACCGGCAGCTGGGGTATAAGTATCACGATCCGAAAGATCAGACTTCGTGTACAGCCTGGAATTACTATGCTTCTTCTGCTTCCAATTCTGCAGCACAAGCAGCAATCGCCATCCGTAATTTTGCACAGGCTTACGAAGATGGTTATTTCCCATTGATTCACTGCGGAACCAGTTATGGCCACTACAAAGAAACGCGTCATGAAATTCTGCACCATCAAAAATTGCGTGATCAGGTTCGCAGAATTTTAGATAAGCTTGGCAAGCCTTTGGTTTTTCCAGAAGAAATTGTCCATTATTCTGAATGGATTCATGTAATGCGCGATCAGATCAAATCAAAACAGAAAGTCGATTTTAGCGATGTAACCGCAACTGTTCATCCGGCCTGCCATTATCACAAGCTGGTGGTTGAAGATGCCATATATGACCGCGACTTATATGATGGCCAGCGTACAGCAACTGTTTCCGGTGTTGTGAAAGCTGTTGGTGCAAATTTGGCAGATTACTCTACCTGGCACGACTGCTGTGGTTTTGGTTTCCGTCATATTTTGGTTAGCCGGGATTTTTCACGCTCCTTTGCCACGATCAGAAAAATTGAACGCATGAAGGAAGAAGCTAACCCGGATGTTGTGATTACTCATGACACAGGTTGTGTGACCACTCTGGATAAAAGCCAGTTTGCAACACAGGCACATGATAGAAAAGTTGGCATTCCTGTATTATCAGACGCTCAGTTTGCGGCGCTTGCGATGGGTGCGCATCCGTATAAAGTTTGTCAACTACACTGGCATGGAGTTGATAACAAACCGCTTATGGAAAAAATGGGCATTGACCATAAAAAAGCCTGGGCGGAATTTGAAGAACAAGTTGAAAGAATTAAATCAGGTGAAATTGAATATATGTCATGGGAGGATGCTGAATGAAACCTGTACTAATTGTAGGCGGCGGACCAGCCGGTCTTGAGGCAGCGCGTGGTTTGGCAGATTTAGGTTACAATTCAATTATTGTTGAAAAAAATGATTTCCTTGGCGGTAAGCCAATCGAAGAACATTATTCTGTTTTAACCCCGGATCAAAGAGATGCTGAAACCGCGATGAAGGAAAAAATTGATGCGGTAACGGGTAATGAAATGGTGGATATTAAAACCAACTCAACAGTTATTGCGACAGATGGTGATGCACCGAATATGATGGTTACTTTAAAAGGCAAAGTGGATGAAGAGGTAATCGAGGTAGGCTCAGTGATTGTTGCAACAGGTTTTGATCATTTTGATCCCGGCAAAGAAACACAGATGTATGGCTATTATGAGTATGATGATGTAATTACGCTGGTCGATGCTGAAAAAATGTTTAAAGAAAAAAACTTTGTTCGCCCATCCAATGGTGAAAAACCAAAAGATGTTTGTTTTATTCAATGTGTCGGTAGCCGTGACAGGCAGATTGGAAATCAGTGGTGCTCTAAAGTGTGCTGTGGGATTGCTTCTCAACAAGCCATTGAAGTTCGAGAGCTAATTCCGGATGCCAGGGTATTTGTCTTTTATATTGATCTTCGTGCCTATGGATTTTGGGAAGATGATGTTTATTGGAAAGCGCAGGAGCAGCATAAAGTAAATTTTGTGCGTGGTATTGTAACTGAAATTACCAAACGTGGTGAGCAAGTTGTGGTGAAAGGCGAGGATACGACTTTGGGCCGCCCAATGGAAATCCCCATGGATGTAGTTGTTCTTTCGGTTGGTATGGAGCCAAGTGAAGGCACAAAAGCTATGGCCGATTTGTTCAAGTTGCCATTGGAACATCATGGATGGATCGCTACAACAGGTGGTTGTATGAACACAGTTTCTACTGAACGCGATGGTGTTTTTATTGCCGGTGCAGCTGGTGGTCCTGCGGATTTGGAAGACTCGGTTTCCATGGGTGGAGCCGCAGCAATGAAGGCTGCTGCTTTTGTACGAAACAGTTAATCATTTAATTGTCATTCTGAGCGAAAAGCAAAGAAGCGAAGAATCCCATCTTTTAGGGGATGCTTCGTTCCTCAGCATGACAGTCATTTTAATTGTCAATATTCAATAAAAAATAATCAATCCAAAAAAATGTTATACGACGAAATAACCATAGATAAATCTATCGACAGTGAATCGGCCCATGAGTTTCTAATGGAGGCAACGCGGTTAGCGTCTTCATCCGAACTTGAGGACATCGGGCAGAGGATGCAGAAAAAAAGCGCCTTATTCCAAGCTGTTTTGCAACCGGATTCTATCGCTGATTTAAGTGAAAAGAAGTTAAAAACACTTTTCAAATATATGTTTTTCCTGCGTCGTAAATCAGCAATTTTATTGCAAAGCAACACGATGGAATCTATCCGTAATGAAATCACAACATTATTATATGGTGAGCAAGATTTGGCTGTACGTTATAACCGGTTTGTCAGCACAATCAGTGGATTAAATGAAATGTTATCTGTAAGCCTGGCAAGCGAACTATTGTTTTTTACTAATCCTGAAAAATATTGGTTGATGAATAACTGGATTTGGGATCCAAAAACAAAGGGTGGTGCATTATCCCTAATCTTGCAGAATGACTATGAAGTGAAAGGTGAAACATCGGGCGAATTGTATAAATCAATAGGCGAAGCAATGCACATGGTAAACCAGGCAGGCCAGGTAGAAGGGTTTTCACGGATTTCCAGCGGACTTTACGGCACTCATATTTTTCTGGCTTGTGTTTATGCCGTTTATATGTTTACAGTTTTCAAAATAAAATTATCAAAAGAGTTTAATCGCATTCTGCCACAACTTCCGGAGCTGGCGCGAAGGGTGCTTGGTGTCCAAAAATTGGAGATATAGATGAGTACGATCCATAAAACAATGAACCGCAAAGAGAAGGATAAAAATCAATCTTTTGTACAAAAAGAAAACGCGATAGTTGATGGAATCGATATCTCCGGGCATTGGAACAGAATGTATGAACCCAGGGAACTCACATCGTACGATACAAGCGGCTTAGATGAACTTCGGGATATTCCGGGAGCTGAGTCAATAGGATGGTGTTATCAATGTGCTCAATGTATTGGGGTTTGTCCGGTAGATAATGTGGGAGATTATGGTCCACGAAAAATTTACCGTAAACTACAAACAGGCCTAAATATTTTAGAAAGTGCTGATCTGTGGCAATGTACAACCTGCATGAATTGTTTGCGCGTTTGCCCAAAAGAAGTGGATATGATTAAGATTATGCCCGCTGCCAGGGAAAAAGCGATTCTCGATGGTAAAGAAGTGCCCGCGGAATTGCAGGAAATGTTTCAGAACACCGCGGAATATGGCAACCCGATGGGTGAATCCGCCAGAAAAAGAACAAAGTGGGCCAAGAAGCTTGATGTAGATGTTCGTGATTTGTCAAAGAATCCGGAACCGGTGGATGTACTTTGGTTTGTTGGGGACTATTATGCTTATCACGGACGAGGAAATGATGCGGCAGAGTCAATGGCCAGGGTGTTCTCAAAACTGGGCGTTGATTTTGGAACGCTTGGCACAGAAGAGAAATGTGATGGTGATTCTCAACGTTTAGCCGGCGAAAAAGGCCTTTATGAAATGATGGCAGAGCATAACATTGAGCAGTTTAACAATCAGGAATTTAATAAGCTTGTTGTAAGTGGACCTCATGCATATAACGCCATAAAAAATGAATATCCGAAAATGGGTGGGGAATATAATGTAGATCATTACACTCAGTTTTTATCCGGAATGCTGGAAAAGCTTAAACCGCTCATGACCAAATCATTTGATAAAAAAGTGACCTTTCATGATCCATGCTACCTGGGTCGCCACAATGGTGAATATGATGCACCGCGCGCTTTGCTTAATGCCATTCCGGGAATAGAATTTGGTGAAATGTTCCGTTGCAAAGAGCAGGGCTATTGCTGTGGCGGTGGCGGTGGCGGAATGTGGCTTGATGGATTTATGGCAGACAATATCAATGAACGACTTTCTGAAAACCGGGTCAAAGAAGCTATTGCAGTCGGAGCTGAAGTTTTGGCTGTTTGCTGTCCGTACGAGGTTTCGCGATTTGAAGACGCTGTAAAATCCACAGGAAATGAAGGTATGCTTGAGGTTCTGGATATTATTGAAATTATAGATCGCTGTATGTAGAAAGCGTACCACGGAAATACACGAAGCTTTTATGAAACGAGGGAGTTGTCATTCTGAGCGGAGTTGGCGGAGCGAAGAATCCCATATTGATAGATCATGTCATTTTTTAATTGATAACCCATATCTCTAATAGGGGATTCTTCTCTGCACTGCGTTTCGCTCAGAATGACATACAATATTTTAAATAAACTAATTAAAGGAAATACTATGAAGATTGTTGTACTCTTGAAACAGGTCCCGGATTTAGTAGAAGATCTGGATATTGATGATAGTGGGACTTCGCTGGATTATGAATATCTAAAAATGAAACTTAATGAATTTGATGACCATGCTCTGGAAGAAGCAATACTCCTAAAAGAATCCGATGGGGCAGAAGTTGTTGCTGTTGCTATTGATGGCGATGATGTCGATAAAATGCTATTTACTGCGTTGGCCAAAGGAGCGGATAAGGCAGTAAAAATTACAGGTGCCGATCCTTATGCTGATAATCATGCCTTGGCAAAAGTTATGGCAGATGCCGTTTCGGGAATGGGTGCTGATCTGGTATTTACGGGTGTTCAATCTGCCGGTGACCGTGATGGCCAACTTGGTCCGTTGATGGCTGTTCATCTGGGATCGCCATCAGTAAGTGTTATAACAAGTGTAAAAGCATCCGGTAATTCTGTAACTATTGAAAAAGAATATTCCGGGGGTGTGATGGCAGAATTTGAAGTTGACATGCCCGCTGTTTTAGGAATACAAGCTGCACGTCAAACACCTCGATATGCACCGGTTTCAAAAGTACGTCAGATTCAACAATCTGCTTCACTTGAAGAAATTGCTGCCGGCTCAACAGACGGAGCCGCAAGTTCAACAGTTACAAAAATCGCCCATCCGGAAAAAGGTGGTGGGGCAAAAATGCTCTCCGATGTTGATGAGATTGTTGATATTTTAAAAGAGAAAGGGGTGGCCTGATGGGAGAAGTTTTGGTAGTTGCTGAACACCTGAATGGTGAATTGGCAGAAATAACATTTGAAATGATTGGAATGGCCAAATCCCTTGGTGGAGATATTAACATTGCTCTTCTTGGTGGCACAGATGAAATGGTTAATCAGCTAGGCGCTGCATCAAATGTGTATCGTGTTGACTGCGGTAGTGATTATAATCCTGAATCATATTCCGCTGCTTTAAAAGCAGTTGTTGATGCAAAATCACCACAGGTAATTATGGTTGGCAACAGCTCTATGGGAATGGATATGGCCAATACATTATCTGTCCAAAACGGATTGCCCTTTGCTGCGGCTTGCAAAAATATATCAGGCGGTGGAAACACAACTGTTGAGGCCGGTCTGTTTGGTGGGAAAATTAATGTTACGTCCGATTTAGGCGCAGGTGCATGCATAGTAACTGTGGCAGCCGGTTCCGTATCTGCAGATGAAGGCAGGGCTGATGGTTCTCCTGCAACAGAAAACATTGATATGCCAGCAACGGCAGGGAAAGTTCGCTTTAATAAAGTGATTATGCCTGAAAGCGCTGATGTTGATATCACTGCTAAAGAAGTACTTGTGGCAATAGGCCGAGGAATTGGTAGTAAGGATGATATCGAGGTAGCCGATGAATTGGCGGAAGTTTTAGACGCAGCTGTTGCAGCTTCACGTCCGATAATTGATGCAGGTTGGATGCCAAAATCACGACAGGTTGGTAAGTCAGGATTAAAAGTAAAACCCAAAGTTTACATCGCCCTGGGCATTTCCGGAGCGCCGGAACATATTGAAGGTATGAAAAGCGCATCAACAATTATTGCCATCAATACAGATAAAAATGCACCAATTTTTGATGTAGCTCATTACGGCATGGTGGGTGACTTATTTGATATTGCCGAGGAATTGACAGAAGCGCTTGAATAACATTTTGTTTTTTCTAAGCAAGGTGTCATACTGAACGCAGTGAAGTATCCCATCCGGGAAGGGGATTCTTCGCTATGTTACACGCCACTCAGAATGACAGATAAATTGATACTCTTTTTCAGGAGATTTAAATGCTCTCGTTTGAAGAACAAATTGCATTTATACTGCTTGTTATAATCTGCGGTGCAATAGCTGCTGTTGGATTTAGCAGGATTTTTAAAATCATAAAACTAGGCGCTCCGGCTGACCGCAGCGACAATCTTGTTGGCCGATTTATTAAAGCTTTAATTGATGTGGGTTTACAAAAAACCATATTTAAAGCAAGGCCTTTGGCAAGTACTTTTCATGCCATGATCTTTTTTGGATTTAGTTTTTATTTACTCGTTAATATTAACGATGTACTCGAAGCCTACGTAGAAGGGTGGACAACGATTGGGGGCGGACTTCTAGCTTCTGCCTTCAATCTTTTTTCTGATATTTTCAGCGTTTTTGTTTTGGTTGGAATGGTTTTCTTTTTGATCCGTCGTTTTATTGGAAAACCCAAAGTATTTGAGTTTAACAAGAATGTGTTGCTCAATCCATCGGTCGCAGCCGGTGGTGTAAAACGAGATTCGCTAATAGTCGGGATTTTTATTCTCATTCATGTTGGTTCACGCTGGCTGGGAACGGCTTTTCATCTGGCTGAACATGGTCACGGTGATCCTTATTTGCCAACTGCAAGCATGGTGGCTGGTTTGTTTAGCGGAATGAGTCCCGATGCCCTTACATTTGGAATTCACCTGACATGGTGGCTGGCAATGGGATTGATTGTTGTTTTCCTCCCATATTTTCCCTATAGCAAACATATTCATTTGATGATTGCGCCGGTAAACCTCGCTTTGGGCCGCCGAACAGCAAATGGTTTGATGGATTCAATTTATAATCCGAATTCGCCAGGGGCTGAAAAACTTACGGATTTACCCTGGCCGCAAATTGTTGACCCTTATGCCTGCATTATGTGTACTCGCTGCCATGAAGTATGCCCGGCACATAATTCGGGAACACCGTTAAGCCCATCTGCACTTGAAATAAATAAGCGTTATCTGATAAACCAAAAAGGTAAAGAAATCGCTGCCGGGAATTGCCCTGATAATCTTCTGGAAAGTGTTATTTCTGAAGATGCGGTTTGGTCCTGTACAACTTGCATGGCCTGTGTTGAAGTTTGCCCGGTTGGAAATGAACCGATGGCCGATATTCTGCAAATGCGTCGTAAAATGGTTTTTAACGCACAAATGCCCGATGAACTCGCAGAGGTTTTACGCAACCTCGATGAACAAGGCAATTCATTTGGCGAGTCTGCACGCAAGCGCACAAAGTGGACAAAAGGACTGGATGAAATAAAAGATCCGACCAAAGAACCGGTTAAGTATTTATGGTTTGTTGGAGACTTTGCATCATTTAATCAAAACTGTCAGGATACGACAAAAAAGGTTGCCCGGGTATTAAATGCTGCGGGTGTTGATTTTGGTATCGTGGCCAAAGGCGAAAAATCGGCAGGAAATGATGTACGCCGTGCAGGCGAAGAAGGGCTTTTTGAGGCACTGGCAGAAGATAATATAGCCATGCTGGAAGGCTGTGATTTTGAAGAAATTATTACGACAGATCCACATACTTTTAATGCACTTAAAAATGAATACCCTGCAAAAGGCGGGGAATATAAAGTGCACCATTATTCAACCTTTTTGTTGGATTTGATCAACAACGGTCAAATTGAATTGAAGAAAAAAGTAAGTGCAAAAGTGACCTATCACGACCCATGCTACCTTGGCCGTTACAATGGCATTTTTGATGCGCCACGTGAATTGATGAAAGCTTGTGGTGTTGAACTTGTTGAGATGCCGCGAAATAAAAATAATTCATTTTGCTGCGGTGCCGGAGGCGGACGTGTCTGGATGAAAGACCATGATGATATGACCCAACGCCCAAGTGAAAACCGAATTGAAGAAGCCATGAGCCTGGGTGAAATAAATTATTTTACAGTCGCTTGTCCCAAAGATATGACCATGTATGCGGATGCTGTTAAAACGTCTGGCAATGAAGGTAAGATTGAAGTAATGGATATTATCGATTACGTGCTTGAAGCAATGGATATCCGTGAACCTGCTGCAGAAGAAATTGTTGAGGTTCCGGCTAAATAATAAAGGCAATTTTTTCAATTCATCTATTTTGTCATTCCCGAGTATATTTGTCAGGAATCAAAAAATTTAGATTCCTGCTAAAAGCAAACAGGAATGACAATTTCAAATATCATTTAAGAAGAAATGAGTTTATGCAATCCGTTCTGGTAACCGGAGCAACAGGACTTGTTGGAAAACACCTCTGCTCAAAATTGCAAAAAAAGGGTTATGATGTAAAAATCCTTAGCCGCCAAAAAAAGGCCAGATCAGAATACAAGGCGTTTTATTGGAATCCGGTAGAGAATGCAATTGATAAAACTGCATTAGAGAAAACAGACTACATTATTCATTTGGCCGGGGCAAACCTTAGCAGCAAAAGATGGAGTAAAAAAAGAAAAAAACAAATTGTTGATAGTCGCGCTGGTACAACAAAGTTATTGTTTGAGTCAGTTTCAAGATTAGACAAAAAACCGATGGCATTTATTTCTTCATCCGCCGTTGGATTTTATGGAACAGAAACGAAAGATAAAATTTTTGTTGAATCAGATCCTGCGGCAGACGATTTTTTAGGAACTGTATGCCGGGAATGGGAAGAAGCGGCAGGTTTATTTAGTAAAGCCGGAATCAGAACTGTTAAATTAAGAACAAGTCTGGTGCTTTCAAATGAGGGCCCGCTTTCAAAAATTTTACTGCCAATAAAAATGGGATTGGGCAGTCCGCTTGGGAGTGGTTTGCAGTTTATGCCCTGGATTCACATTGAAGATTTGTGCAATATTTTTGTTATGGCACTGGAAGATTCAAATCTAAGTGGTGCATTTAATGCAGCAGCACCAGAACATGTTACAAATGAAGAGTTTACAAAAATCCTGGCCAAAGTCTTGAACAGGCCACTGTGGCTACCCAAAGTACCGTCATTTGTTTTAAAGGCTGTTCTTGGTCAAATGTCAATGATAGCTTTACAAGGTAGCAGGGTCTCATCGGAAAAAATTTCAAAGGCCGGTTATAAGTTTAAATATCCAACATTAAAAAGTGCATTGGAGAATATATGCAAAGTTTAGATTTCTGGACTAAAGAGCTTTTTAATTATTTTTTGATTTTTTTTGTTGTCATCTCCGCGCTTCGTCTCTATTCAATATTGCAACGCCCGTATAAAAAAGACTTATCCCAGCCAAAAGGCAGTTCCCGTTTTGGAGCATTTTACGCACTCACATTTGCCATGCTTCCCTGGAAAAAAGAAAGTACCAAAACACATTGGGCAACATATGCTGCAGGGATGCTAATGCATATTGCGGTATTTAGCGCCTTTCTTTATGCCATAAGTATCAGATTCGATCTTTGGCCGAATGTTATGCAAATCATTGTTCAGTGGATTGGTCCGGCAGGGTTGATTATGGCATTTGGGCTGTTTATAAAAAGAAACGTTGTAAGGCACATGCGTATCGTTTCAAATCTGGATGATTTTCTCTCTAATTTGCTTGTAGATTTTTACTTATTGGGAGCCGTTTTAACAGCTTACGATTTTTTATGGTTAGCGCTATGGAGGTTGGCTGTGATTCTTTTACTATTTTGGATTCCTTTAGGGAAAATTTTCCATATGTTGCTGTTTTTTGTATCCCGGTTATTGTTTGGCTGGCAGTTTGGCCGCCGAGGTGTAATTAAACATGGCACTCCTTTAAGTTATTAAAAACCAGACATTCCAGGTTTTAGAAACCTGGAATGTTTTATAAAAAAAGGTATATAATATGAGTAAACCTGCAGAAATTAAGAAAGCGTTTGATATCCTGGAAAGCAAACTTTCCATGCCGTTGGTTACTTATCTTGAAACTTGTACACACTGTGCTATTTGTGCGGATTCTTGTCATCTCTATCACATCGATCAAGACCCGATCCATATGCCATTTTATAAAGCAGAGAATCTGCGCCGGGTTTATAAAAGGCATCACACGGTGATGGGTAAACTTTTTCCATGGCTGGTTGGCGCCCGTAATTTAACCGATCAGGAAATGGATGGCTGGAAAGATAGCATTTATCAGTGTACCATGTGCCGGCGTTGCTCTATCAATTGCCCAATCGGAATCGATAATGCTCTGATCGTACGGACATCCAGATCAATACTTTCCGCAATGGGTAAAGCCCCGGAAATGCTGGAAGAGCATACTGAAAAAGCATGCACAGTTGGCAGCCCTTTAAGCGTAACCAAACAGGATTTTCTTGACAGGTTGGAATGGTTTGAAGAAGAATTGCAGGATGAGTTGGATGATGACGATTATGAAATTCCGATCGATCAAAAAAATGCAGACTATTTGTTTATCCCGGCCTCACTGGAAATGATGAAATTTCCTAAAACAATTATGTCCATTCTAAAAATATTTTACATGGCCAAAGTAAATTACACTTTCAGTTCGGTTCGCTATGATGTAACCAACTATGGCGTTTTTAACGGCGATGATGCCGCAACCAAATCGATTGCAATGAAAGATATTGAAGAGGCAGAGCGTCTGGGGATTAAAACGTTGCTTGTATCTGAATGCGGGCATGCATACCGTGCCTTGCGCTGGGAAGCCCCAAACTGGTTGCAAAAAGAATATAGTTTTGAAGTACAGGATATTGTTGAAGCTGTAGATGATTGGATCAAGGAAGGACGCATAAAACTTGACCCAACTAAAAACAAGGGACGGGTCACTTATCATGATCCTTGTAATATGGGACGCAACTCGGGAATATTTGAAGAACCTCGTGATATTATAAATAAAGTGTCGGATAATTTTGTGGAGATGACCCCGAACCGTGAAAACAACTGGTGCTGCGGCGGCGGCGGTGGAATGTTATCGATGCCGGAATATGAAAAAAACAGGTTAGATTCCGGGACAAAAAAAGCGGACCAGGTTAAAGCAACAGACGCTACAATTGTAGCGACAGCATGTGCAAACTGCCAGATGCAATTGGGCCAGGTTATGGATCATTTTGGGATTGAAGCAAAAATTGAAAGTGTTACTGATTTGGTTGCTAACGCCCTGGTGCCGGCAAAAGATGAAATTGAAGTAGAGGATGAATAATGGCAAAAAAAGAATATACTTTTCCAACAGATTTATTTTACGATGGTAAAAATCATATGTGGTTGAAAAAGGACGGTGATAACCACATCCTGGTTGGCATTGATGCTATCGGGCTGGATACGCTTGGCGACTTGGCCTACATAACTTTGAAACCAAAAGGAACGGAAGTAAAAAAGGGCGAGTCCATTGGAACCTTAGAGGCAGCAAAAATGACTGGGGATATTTTTGCCCCGGTATCCGGGAAAATTATTTCAATAAATAACGCATGTGTTGAAAATCCTGGAATTGTAAATGAAGATCAGTATAACAAAGGTTGGTTGGTTTCCATTGAAGCAACAGAATGGGAAAATGAAAACAACCAATTGATTTCCGGCGAGAACCTTCAGCCCTGGATTGAAGCAGAAATTCATCGTATGGAAACACAAGGTTTTGATGCCTGATGCATTGGCGCCTAATATGTGATGAGAATGTGAGCGCCAGTTTTGGCCTGGCTGCTGATGAGGTTTTGACAAAACACATTGGCCAGGGGAAATCCATCCCGGTTCTAAGATTATATTCCTACAAAAATTACTCGGCTTTGGTTGGCCGTTTTCAGGAAGTTGAAAGCGAACTAAATGTTGACTTTTGCCGAAAAAAGGAAATTGCCATTAACCGCAGACCAACCGGTGGTGGCGCCATTTTTATGGGTGAGGATCAACTTGGCATTGCTATGTGTATCCCTGGTAAAAGTGATGACAATTATGGTCGCGCGCGGGAATTAATGGGGCACTTTTCAGAAGGCATAATTAACGGATTAAATTCTATTGGAGTTCCGGCTCAATTCCGCAGGAAAAATGATATTGAAGTTAATGGAAAAAAAATAGCCGGTTTGGGCATTTATCGCGATAACAGTGGCGGCCTTCTTTTTCATTCATCCCTTTTGGTTGATATGGATATTGAAATGATGTTGAATGTTTTAAATACACCTTTTGAAAAAATTTCTGATAAGGAAGTGGACACGGTTTCAAAACGAATAACGACAGTTTTCAAGGAAACCAATTCTCATATCAATATGGCGGAAATGCGAAAATGTATTGCCGGTGGATTTAAAAGTTCATTAAATATTTCCCTTTCTGAGAGTAGTTTTGCCGAAACAGAAAAGCGAGAAATTGCAATTTTAGAAAAAGAAAAATATGCTCAGCAAGATTGGATTTATCAAACGCCGCAGGTTAAAGATGCTATTGGAACAGCTAAGCTAAAAACAGAAAAAGGACTTTTAGATATTCGCCTTACTTTGGCCGGTCAGCAAATCAAAGCCTTGTTTATTCGGGGTGATTTTTTTGCAGGTGAAAATGCAGTAGCCGATTTGGAGGGATCTTTTCGTTGGCACAGCACAAATCAGCAAAAAATTGAATTGACCTTAGATAAGGTATATAAATTGCGTAAAAATGAATTAGCATCATTACCACTTGGCGCTCTAAAAAAAGCAATAACTCTTGCTTTAAACAGGGCGAGAGTACTCGAAAAAAAACAATCATCGGAACCTTATGGTTGTTTTGTAACGCCGGGAGGAAGAGTACATGTCTAATGCACTACCTCTTTATGCGCCGCAATTTGCACCGCAAACCATTACAATAAATCCCATCTGTCAGGAAATCCGCAAAGAAAATTTTGCCGATAAGGTTACATTTTACGCACCTGGTTTAAAACAATATTCAACCGGAGAATACAAAGATCACTCTGTTACAGAATTTGTCTCGATTAGTGTGACAGGCGAAAACTGTGCACTTGATTGTGAACATTGTAAATCGAAATCGCTGCATGGCATGTTAGATCTGATGAATTTTAACGGCAGCATGTATGACATGTGTGATAGGTTAGCTGAAAAGGGGACAAAGGGAGTGTTGATTTCAGGTGGAAGTGATATTCATGGCCAGGTGCCATTGCTAAAACATATTCCTGACTTGATCCGTGCACGAAAGGATTTGGGTTTGGCTATTCGGGTACATCCGGGTTTGCCAGATGAAGAGACTTGTGCCGGTTTGGCCGAAGTTGATGTGGATGGCGTTATGTTGGACATAATCGGAGACCAGGAAACTATTACTGAAATTTATCATTTGGATAAAACGCCTCAGGATTATGAAGATGTGCTGGAACGATTACACCGATACAAATTACCAGCAATTCCCCATATTATTTTGGGCCATTATTATGGTAAAATGCTGGGTGAGTGGGCGGCCCTGGAAATGATTAAAAAATATCCACCCAAAACGATGGTGCTGGTAATTTTAATGCCACTTCAGGGAACAGGCATGGTTGTAGAAAAATTACCATCGCTGGATGAGATTGGCAGCTTTTTTGAATTATCACGAAAATCATTACCGCAGACTCCCATAATTTTGGGTTGTGCCAGGCCGATGGGACCGATGAAATTAGAAATTGACAAAATGGCTTTAGATGCAGGGTTAAATGGTTTGGCTTACCCCGCCGATGGCATGGTTGAATATGCCCGTGAGCAAGGGGTTGATCCAAATTTTATAAATGCTTGTTGTGGGGTTAACTGGTAAATGTATTTGATTGAGCTGTCATGCTGAGGGACGAAGCATCCCATTGATTCAGTGGGATTCCTCACTTCATTTTATTCCGCTCGGAATGACAGGATTGTTTATGAAGACAAAATGGAGAAATGAATGAGCAAAGCAAAACTTTCAATAGCCGAGCAGGCGGAAGTATATCAATTAAGCCCTGAGTATGTGCGCATTAGTATGGCAGCTGCCATAGAGCTTGGTTTAAAACCGGGACAATTGATGCGCGGTTGCGGATGCGGATGTATTAATCTTCTGCAAAATTACCCGGAAGGATGCTTTGCCAATTGCAGCTATTGTGGTCTTGCCCGCGAACGGCCAGGTGTTGCTGAAGAAAACTCATTTATCCGTGTTGATTGGCCGTTATACCCGACCCAGCTTGTGGCTGAAAAAATTGCTGAGAAGGAAGCTCAGAGTGAGGTTGGGCGAGTGTGTATTTCCCAGGTTCAGGATCCGCGAAATAATGATGATTTAATTGAGATGACCAGAATTATTCACCAAGCAGCCCCTACCGTACCAATCTCAGCATTAATAAATGCAACTACCATGACCGAGGAAGTTTTACTCCAATTAAAAGAAGAGGGTGTAGATATAATCGGTGTTGGTTTGGATGGCGCTTCGGAAGAAGTTTTTTATGAAACACGCGGAAAAGGCACAAAAGGCCCGCATGATTGGGAAGGTCATTGGAAAATAATAAACCGTGCCAGGGAATTATATGGGCCGATGAATGTAAACTGTCATACAGTGGTTGGTCTTGGTGAAAACGATCGGGAACTGGTAGACCTGTTTGCCGGGTTGCATGAAAAGAAAATAGCGTGTTATCTTTTTTCTTTTAACCCGGAAGAAGGAACGGCTATGCAGCATGAAGCTCGTCAGCCGATTGCTCGGCACAGACATGTTCAGCTGGCAAAATATCTGATAGAACACATGGATGTTGATAAATCTGCAGTTGAGTTTAATGAAAGTAACTTTATCTCAAGAATAAATGTCGATCAAAAAATACTAAATACAGCTATAGGGAGAGGCGTTGCTTTTATGACTGATGGCTGCCCGGATCGTCATGGTGTGATGAGTTGTAACCGCCCATATGGATCGTATCGCCCGGGCGAGGAATTTCGTGATTATCCTTTCCCGCCAAATGAAAACGATCTGCGAGTTATCGAATCTCAAATGAGGTTAAAAGAACTACAACCCTCAAATGGAAATGGCAACGGTGTCCATAAATAAATCAATCCGATTGATCAACCTTGGAAAAACTGAATCCTGGAAAACACAGGCGGTTTATCATGCTCTTGCTGAGAGAATGACCGAGGACAGCCAGGATACAATAATAATTTGCCAACCAGACACACCTTATTTGTCATTAGGCCATTTTCAATCTTTTAATTCGATTTTTGATTATCATCAAGTTAAACGCCTAAACCTACCTGTTTACAGTAGACGCATAGGCGGCGGTGCAACATATCTTGATTGCAACCAGTTGTTTTACCAATTTATTTTTCATCACTCTCGTGTGCCGGTTTTCCTGGAGAAAGCGTATAAAAAATTTCTTGCAGCTCCTGTTGAAACTTTAAAAAGTTTTGGACTCGATTGTAATTTAAGAGCATTAAATGAAATTGAAGTAAATGGCAAACGAATTGCAGGAATTGGTGGTGGTCGGATTGGTGATGCAGCGGTTATTGTGGGAAACTTTCTTTTTGATTTTGATTATGAGGCAATGAGTTCAGTGTGGAAATCGCCCTGGTCTGGTTTTAATATATTGTCGGGTGAAGCGATTAAAGAGAGGATTTATACTTTAAAACAATGTGCGCCTGATCTATCAGTAAAAGAGGTGTTTGAAAAACTGATTGGGTTATTGCCAAACTATTTTAACCGATCGATAAAAAATGATAAATTGACCACAGAAGAAAACGATACAGCCAGAAATGAACTTGAAAAATTGACGGTAAAAATCACTAAAAATAAAAATAATGAAGAATCTGAAATCCAAAAGAAGCCGCTAAAAATCTCAGCTGATGTATTCATTCATAATAGAAAAATTGCTAAGAAAGGCCACAGTTTCAATTTCAGTTTTAGAACAGACAAAGAAATTGTTACACGTGTAAAAGCAGAAAATGTTGGTTTTGAAAAAATATGTGCCGGATTAGTTAACATGCATCAGGGTGATGTTGATAAGGTACTTTCACAAGCGTCTGGTAGAAATCATGGCCAATAAATTAAAAGAATACTTGTCGGATCCATTCCTCAAACAGCTATATTCGGAGGTGCGCTCTGCCGGAAAAATACAATCTATTTCAATTGACTTAACGCATACCTGTAACATTCGCTGTGCCGGATGTTATTATTTTAATGACAATATGGATGTTGGACATCCAACAGCTGATGAGGAAACGTTTGATTCATTTCTCCAACAGGAGAAAGAACGAGGCACAAATTTTATCACCATCGTTGGTGGAGAACCAAGTTTAAAACCAAACCGCATGCGCAAGATTGTAAAAGGCTTTAAAGCAAGCGTTTCTACAAATGGCCTTAAAAAAATACCGATGGATGGCTTGGAAGAAAATTTGTCTATTGGTGTTTCTGTATGGGGAGATCATGAAACAGACATGCGGCTTAGGGGTGATGGAAGATTAGATATTTTCTCAAAAGCATTAAAAAACTATAAAGATGATCCGCGCGCTTTTTGGTATTTTACGGCCATTCCCGGATATGCTGATCAGATTGAGCCTGTTGTAGAAAAATGTGTGGAAAATGGCAACCATGTGTTGTTCAATTTTTATGGTGACCTCGAAACACTTGGAAATGAAATGGATCACCGTCGTGGTTTTCAGGAAACCAGAAAGGCTATTGATAAAGTTATTGAGCGATTTCCGGGCAAAATTTTTATGACTTCCTATTTAAGTAAAGTCGTCTCAACTGGAAAATTGTATGATCAATCCTGGGGCTATGATGTTTGTACCAGCTTTAGTACGAATAATCCTGTTAATTATAAACGCATGCAAAATGGGAACCCATTTGCTCCGGATTTTCGTGCTTATAATGCCGACCTAAAAACAACCCGTCGCTGCTGTACCGGAGTTGATCGAGATTGTTCATCATGCTTTGATGTTTGGCAGCATTTCTCCTGGGTTATGCTCAATATGAAAAAACATCTTGGCAGTAAGCAAGAGTTTACCAACTGGCTCACAACCATGTATATGTTTTATCTTATCAACCGCCTAATTGATTTTGAGAAAGGATCAAAAAATATTGCTGAGATCCACAACAGGCAAACTCCAAATGAAAATTATGCCGCAAGCCAGCTACTTGAAGCCATAGATGTTTAACGCAAATTAAACGTACTTAGGTTAAAACTATGTTTGGCCCTAAAATTGACCAACCTCATTCAAATGTAAGAAATTGTATTATCCCACATGAATTATTCTATGATGTTAAAAATCATCTTTGGTTGCGTGATGAACGAGATGGCACATGGACTGTCGGTTTAACGGACATGGCTCAAACTGCAGGGGGAAAAGTATTGCATTTTAAACCTTGGAAAATTGGGGTTAAGCGCAAAGGGAACAAACCTATCGCGATGCTTGAAGCTGCAAAATGGTTGGGGGTAATACGCGTTCCATTTCCTGTTACAATCATAGATTATAACAAAGAGTTGTTAGAAAATACTTATTCGATAAATCAATTTCCTTATACAAAAGGTTGGATTATCAGAATTAAACCGGATGATAATATTGATGTCCGCGAGTATCTTTTGGATGGTGAAACTGCAGGTAAAGAATACAAGAAAAACTTTGACGAATGGGGTTTGACAGATTGTGTCCACTGCCTGGGATTTGAAGTATGAGCAAAAAAATTAGGGTTGTCCTTTTTACACATCCTACCTGTGTTGGATGTGGAGAGTCTATTCGGCGTATGCAAAAATATGAAAAGGAAAATGATGAAATCGACTTTGAAATTATTAGCCTTGCCGGGGAAACAGGCAGGCGGCTTGGAGAGAAATGGAATATTCACTCAGTCCCAACAATTATTTTTGACAATGATCCTGAAAACCGCATTATGGGCATTCCAAAATTTTGAAACAGTAGCCTCGATTATTAAAAGCCTACAAACCAATAAAGATTAATATTTTCTTCCTGAAGTAGCAAAAACAAAAGTACAAAATATGAATTTGCCAACGCCATTTCATTTTATTAATTTAAACCCCTAAGAATTAGTAACTCTAAAAAGAGTGAATACCCTCAATGAAATCTAAAAGGAATTAAAATGCGCACATTTCTGATCCTATTATTTTTTATATTTTTTGGCTCAGCCATTTCTCAGGTTATCACAACAGACCCTCCATTTGCAACTGTAAACGATTCAATCGTTATCATCTTTGATGCAACTAAGGGTGACCAAGGTTTGATGGGTTATACTGGTAAAGTATATACTCACACAGGGGCAACGATTAACGGAACGCGTTGGCAAAATGTAATTGGCTCCTGGGGCGAGGATACTGGTATTAATGCACAGCCTGAACTTTCAAAAATCGGTACCGACCTTTACAAACTTGTAATTAGCAAACCGCATTCTTTTTATTCTGTAAATCCCTCTGATAAAATTACTGAACTTTCTTTTGTTTTTAGGAGCGCAGGATCAGATGGGCCAACCGGGCGTGATGTTGGAGGTGCGGATGTTTTTCTTGAGTTGTTTAAACCTGGTTTAACATTGACGCTCAACGAGCCTTTTATAGATGTTTCATTTGGTGATCCGCGCAGGTCGCCGGTTTTTACAGACGGTGAATTAACAATTCAGTCAATTGCAGTTACAATTGGTACAAAAATTTCTACTCATAAGCTGTATCAAAACGATATCCTGATTGCAGATGAAACAAGTGATACGCTGGATTATGTTTATACTCCCATGTACGAATCAGGGATGCAAGTTTTTAAAATCACTGGTGCAGATACAAGCGGTTTAAAAGATTCGATCGAGTTTGCTGTGATGATTACTCAGGAAAGCGTTATTGAATCACGCCCTGAAGGAGTTGTGGATGGCATTAATTATATAGATGCTAATACAGTAATTCTTTCTCTTTTTGCCCCATATAAAGAACATGTTTTTTTAATTGGGGATTTTAATGATTGGTTTGTTGATGAAAAATATCAATTAAAAAAAGATACGGGTAATCCCACTAATATTCATTGGTGGATTCGATTGGACTCACTAACTGCCCAGATGGAATATGCTTTTCAATATCTTGTCAATGGCGAAATCAGAGTAGCCGATCCATATTCTGAAAAAATCCTGCATAAGCATGATTCAGGCATTAGTGGCGCTACATACCCCAACTTAAAACCTTATCCAGAAGGGAAAACTGATTTTGCTGTTTCAGTTTTAGAAACAGGCCAGGAAGAATATGTGTGGGAAGTTCCTAGTTTTGAACGTCCACCCAAAGAAGAACTTGTAATATACGAGCTTCTTGTTCGTGATTTTGTAGCTACTCATGATTATAAAACACTAACTGATACGTTGGATTATTTGGAGAACCTGGGAATTAACGCGATTGAGCTTATGCCAGTCAATGAATTTGAGAACAATGAAAGTTGGGGTTATAATCCATCTTTCCACATGGCATTGGATAAATATTACGGTCCGCCTGAAGATTTAAAAAAGTTTATTGATGAATGCCATAAACGTGGAATTGCTGTAATTTTTGATGCTGTTTTGAACCATGCTTTTGGGCAGTCGCCATTGGTACGGCTTTATGCAACAGGTGCTTGGGGACCTCCTTCAGCTGAAAATCCCTGGCTTAACATTGAAGCGACACACCCATTTAATGTAGGTTACGATTTTAACCACGAAAGTAAATTCACACAAGATTGGGTAGATCAAATAAATGCATATTGGCTGAATGAATTTAACATTGATGGTTATCGTTTTGATTTGACAAAAGGTTTTATGCAAACGGGTGATTTTTACGATTATAATGCCTCCCGTATAGCATTGTTAAAACGTATGGCAGATGAATTGTGGAAGGTTGATTCTACTGCTTATATTACTTTTGAACACTTGGGTGATAACACAGAAGAAAAAGAATTGGCCGATCATGGTATAATGCTATGGGGACACCCAGGCGGCACTAATCCAGATATCGGGTATTATGAAGCGACAATGGGTTATCATGATGGAGGCAAATCAGATTTTTCATTAGGATACTTTAAAACTCGTGGATGGGCAAAACCACATTTAATTGCAAAAATAGAGAGTCATGATGAAGAACGACTGATGTACAAAAATTTACAGCATGGTAATAGTAGTGGTGATTACAATGTCAAGGATCTATCAACGGCATTACAAAGGATGAAGGCCGCCGCCGCATTTTTCTTTACAATTCCGGGACCAAAGTTGTTTTGGCAATTTATGGAAGTCGGCTATGACATTTCTATCAATCAAAATGGAAGAACCGGAAACAAACCCATTCTTTGGAATTATTTCCAGGATCCTGACCGGAAAAAGTTGTATAAAACATATGCGGCGTTATTAAAGTTACGTAAAGATGTTAATGTTTTCCGAGATCCGAATTCAGTTGTTAACCTGGCAGTTTCTGTTCCAGCTAAACGAATAAAATTGTCAGATGGTGAAATTAACGTCTCAATTATTGGCAATTTTGATGTTGTAACTAAGGAACTAAATCCGGACTTTCATAACACAGGCACCTGGTACGATTTTTTTACTGGCGATAGTATTGAAGTAGCAAATGCCACTGAGCCAATTGCTCTGGCTCCGGGCGAATTCCATATTTATACGGATGTAAAGCTTGAAACCCCTGATGAAGATCCGGTTACATTTATTAAGGAAGTTCATCAAAATAATCCGCAAAAATTTGAATTGGGCCAGAATTATCCTAATCCGTTTAACCCCCTTACTGCAATAAATTATAATCTTGCTAATGCAAGTGACGTAGAAATTACTATTTTCGATATTCAGGGTAGACGCGTTAAAACCCTGATCGACAAAAATCAAAATGCCGGAAATTATACTGTAAAATTTAATGCAACAGATCTTTCCAGCGGCACATATTTCTATACCTTTAGAGCCGGCTCTTTTGTCCAAACCCGGAAAATGCTTTTAATTAAATGACCAAGTGTAGAGATGCCATCATTTTGAGTGATGGCATCCTTTTATTACATAATTATGAACATATCCCAAATTGAAGAAGCGTTTAATGATATAGTCCTCGGAAATGGCGTTAAGCGATCTGTTCATGATCTGGTTTATGACAATGCTGATTATAGTGACCTATTTATTACTTGCCTAAAACGAAATAACTTTTTTCCTCTTCCATTAAAACACACAACTATTAACCCTGGTTTTAGATATCCCGGATTTTATCTCATTGATTCAGTTGCATATTTTGGTCACCTTTTTTGGGAAGTATTTAGTGAATCTCGCAAAAGAAAAATTTGGGGTTCTGTCGTTAGAAACGAAAAAGGGGACTGGAAATATATTTTACCAGGAAACAGTTCCAAAATAGTGTATATCAACAAAGACAAAATTCAGGCAGTTGATATTTTTCATTTAACTTGATTTTCCAATACTAAATGGAAAGAATTCATTGAGTAAATTTCTCGCAATTGTTTTTCTTTTTTTAATTTTCAATGTCAACGGCCTTGCTGGTGAATATGTGGTTGACCGGGAAGCAGAAAATGAAGTTAAGTTCATTTCAGAAGCTATATGGGAAAATTTTGAAGGAGTAACCGGTTTTATAGACGGATATGTCTATTGGGATGGTGAAAAACTAACAAATAAAAGCGAGTTATATTTTGAGGTCGAATTAAATACAGTTGAGACTGGTAATGGAAAAAGGGATAGAGATATGCGCGAGGATTATTTGCATACAAATCGTTTTCCTTATACGCACTATACCGGAAAAATAGTTGATGTAAAAGATAGCACAGATTCTATTTTGAAAATTTCAACTGATGGAGTAATGTTTATACATGGAGTTGAAAGGAAGCTAACAGTAAACGCTCTAATGACAAAAAATGAAGAAGGTTACCAGGTAAAATCAAATTTTATAATTAAGCTTTCAGATTATAATATCAAAATCCCGCAATTAATGATTTTCAAAATAAATGAAGAAATGCAGCTGCAACTCACGTTTTATGTAAAAAAGATTTAAATAGATGTTTTCTAAAAATAAATAAGTGTTCAGGACGCCCATTAATCCCCGCATCACTTTTAATGAGCTCGAGGCCTGAACACTTAATTTTAATTTCGTCTAATCCTTGCGATGCCTTCCAACAGTTAAAACGGGGCATGATGCAGTTCGGACTACTCTTTCTGTTGTAGAACCGATAAGAAGATGATCCAATCCCGTATATCCACGTGTTGACATAACAATTAAATCCGCACCGCTGTCTTTTGAGTAATCAGCTATTGTTTGATGAGCTGTACCTTCAATGACTGTGTAACTGGCTTCAATATCATTGCAATTACAAAACTCTTGTAGCTTGCTGCCAGTTATTTTTTTTAGATCCGGATTAGTAGCATAGATTGATTCAATTCCAACAACATGAAAAGATGTTTGCAGGTGTTGTTCAACAACATGGATAAAATCAATATCTGCCTCAAAATCCTTTGCTATTTTTATAGCTTCCTTTACTCCTTCACGGGAATTTTCTGAGAAATCTACTGGAACAAGTATTTTGTCAATCTGGATACTTTTGGGATTACTGTGAATCGTCATCACTGGTATTTTTGATAAACGGACAACTTTTTCTGTTACACTGCCATATATCCAATTTTTAATACCTGTTCGCCCGTGAGTTCCCATTAAAACAAGATCAAATTTATGCTCATCAATATATTCTAAAATTGTGTTAGCCGGTGAAATCCCCCTCGTAATTTCTGAGTCTATTTCCAGGCTCTTTGTTAAAAATTTTTGTCTGTGTCTTTCAAAAAGTTCATTCGTGTTTTCTTCTTTACGCTTAATTATTTCTTCCAACTGTTTTACATGCGCTTCTTCATCCACATCTGCTTCGTATAAAACAATAACATGAAACAATGATATTTGTGAATTGTATTTTTGTGAAAGGAAAATGGAATAATCGGTTGCATAGTCTGAAAAAGGACTAAAATCAACTGGGACTAAAATTTTTGAAGGTTTCATTGCGGGGCCCTCCTTTTATGGATTAGTTATTAATATTGGAGGATGAAGACTTCTTTTCAACAATGTTATTTTTTTCACAAAAATATTACCAAAAGTACTGCGAAAAATCAAATTAAATTTATCTTTATTTAATATGGATAATACGATTTAATTTTTTTGAACCATTTCTTTTTTCTATTTTCAGAAATCATTTATTTAATAAGAAGAATGGGGTTAATGGACTATAAGAATGTTCTTTTAGAAAAATTTAGATATAACCAATTTCGGGGTATTCAGGAAGATGTTATTAAACACGTTTTGCAGAAAAATAACGCATTGGTAATTATGCCAACTGGTTCAGGCAAGTCAATTTTATATCAAATTCCAGCATTACTTCTGGATGATTTAACCGTGGTTATCTCACCTTTGATTGCCCTAATGAAAGACCAGGTAGATACTCTCAATAAAAAAAAAATTGATGCAATATATATCAATTCATCTTTATCAAAAAAAGATAGGTTATTGCGATATAAAGGCTTAAAAGATGGCAAATATAAAATGCTTTATGTTACACCGGAACGTTTTCGTAAAAAAGAATTTTTGGAAGTTTTAAAGAGTAGGGAAATAAGTCTGCTTGCTGTAGATGAAGCGCATTGTATTAGTGAGTGGGGACATGACTTTCGCCCGGATTATACGCGATTAAAAGAATTCCGGAAAATAATGGGAAACCCTGTAACGGTCGCTTTAACCGCAACGGCAACACCCGATGTTCAGACTGATATTGTTGGGCAGCTTGGTTTATCAAAAAAAGAAGTTAAGCTTTTTCATGAAGGAATAAACAGACCGAATCTAAATCTTGAAACTATTCCTCTTTGGGGTGAAGATGAAAAACTGGAAGAAATCCTAAATGTGCTTAAAACACATCCGGGAAATGGTATTGTTTATTTTTCTTTGATTAAAGACCTGGAGAATATGAGCGATCTGTTGACCAAAAAAGGAGTAAGGCATACCATTTATCATGGTAAGCTGGAAACAGCACAACGCAAGCACATCCAGGAACGATTTATGAAATCCAAATCCGATCAATTAATTTTAGCCACAAATGCATTTGGAATGGGCATTGACAAAGAGGATATTCGATTTGTAGTTCATGCCCAGGTTCCGGGATCAATTGAATCTTACTACCAGGAAATTGGACGCGCTGGACGTGATGGAAAACCATCATTGTGTTTACTATTATACGATGAGCAGGATTTGAATATTCACATGGAGTTTATGAAGTGGAATAATCCTACAGCAGAGTTTTACTACCGGGCACATAATTTACTTAGCAGTGATATTGAGCGTGTTAATGGTGAGGGAATTGATTATTTGAAGGAGCAGCTAACTTATAAGAACCGGCGTGACTTCAGGGCAGAAACGGTTTTGTCCATATTTGACCGTTATGCGGTAATTGTTGGGAATATAGAAGCGAAGAATATACAGGTTATTTCTGAAATTCCTGATAAATTAACCGATCAGGAATATCTTGATGTAAAGTTAAAACGCGAACAAGAAAAATTATATCAAATGATGCTTTATTCTAAATTAGAGGACGGTAGAAAAGAATTTATCCACAACTATTTTGGTTTGGATGTTTAGAATGAGCTAGGAAAAATCGGGTAAATATCATTCTAAAAAGAATCCATTCTCTGGAAACTTACACTTTATAAAATCGATTAATTCGGAATAACGACAAAGTATTAATCAGGAAATTGTTAATGGCACAATCTAAAAAGTTTGGAACGTTTGGTGGTGTATTTACACCCTCCTTGTTAACAATTCTTGGCGTGATTATGTATTTGCGCTTGCCCTGGATAATTTCGCAAGGCGGATTGTTTTATACTTTGGCCATTATTATTGTTGCTCATATTGTTTCTGTAACCACCGGTTTAAGTGTTTCCTCAATTGCTACAGATAAAAAGGTAGAAGCAGGGGGCAATTATTATATTATCTCGCGCAGCCTTGGTTTGCCAATTGGCGGCACATTGGGAATTGCGCTATTTGTCGGTCTTTCTTTCAGCATCAGTTTATACATTATTGGTTTTAGTGAAAGTTTGCTTAGCGTTTTGGAAATTCCGATAGAAATTTCTTCAATTCGCTTATACGGCAGCATAACGCTTGTCTTGCTAACAATCATAATTTTCATCAGTACATCGCTTGCAATAAAACTTCAATACTTTATTCTTGCAGCGGTTTTGCTTTCTCTCATCTCTATTTTTATGGGTGGATTTGATTTACCGGCAGAGCAATATGTTTTAAAACCATCTCCGGAAGGAGTTGATCTTTTTGTTCTTTTTGGGATATTCTTTCCGGCTGTAACCGGATTTACGGCAGGTGTCCAAATGTCCGGCGATCTTAAAGATCCTAAAAAATCTATTCCATTTGGAACGATGGCAGCAATTGTACTTGGCTTTTTTGTTTATGTGGGATTGGCAATATTTATCGCCTATAAAATTGATGCCGGCAAATTAATGAATGACCCTAATGTGTTGGTATCTATTTCCTGGATTCCACAGTTGGTTATTGCAGGTGTTTGGGGTGCTACAATTTCTTCCGCACTGGGAAGCATTTTAGGGGCGCCGCGCATACTACAAGCCACTTCTGCCGATAATGTTACCCCAAAGATTTTCAAAAAAGGCTATGGCGCATCCAATGAACCACGCCGGGCTTTAATCTTTACTTTTTTGATTGCAGAAGCAGGAATCCTGATCGGTGAGTTAAATATTATTGCGCGGATTGTCTCCATATTTTTTATAAGTACATATGGATTGATAAACTTAAGTTATGCGATTGAAAGCTGGGCGAGTACAGATTTTAGGCCAACATTTAAAGTGCCAATCTGGGTAGGAATTGTTGGTGCGTTGGCAAGTGCAATAATCATGTTTGAACTTGATGTTGTTGCCTTTACAGCAGCAACGATTGTTCTTAGTACTCTTTACCTCTATTTAAAAAAGAAAGAGCTGACCCTGGAAACTGGCGATACCTGGAGCAGCTTTTGGTCAGCAATTGTCCGCACCGGATTGCATCGTTTAAATGACTCTGAGATGCACAAAAGAAACTGGCGCCCAAATATTCTACTTTTCCGTGGTGCTTCGGGGGATCGCCCACATTTACTTGATTTTGGAAAATGGCTGACAGGTACTAGTGGGATTATTTCAGATTTTGAGCTTGTTGAAATCCCGGATGGCAGTGTTCAGTTTACAAAAACAAACCAGCTTGTGAAAGGGGATGACCTAGCAGGCGATGGTACTTTTAAGCGCCGATTTGAATGCAATGATGTCTATTCCGGGGTTGAATCCGTAGCACAGTTTTATGGATTTTCCGGGGTTGAACCAAACACAGTAATTCTGGGTTGGCCTAAAAACTCTCCTCACCCGCAAAAATTGTTAGCACTCCTTAAAAAACTTAAAAGTTTGGATTACAATATCTTGTTGTTGGAAGAAGACAAAAACAATCCTTTTGGCTCCTTTACAACAATTGATTTGTGGTGGCGTGGTGGAAGCAATAATGCTACTTTGGCAATGGCTTTAATGCGTTTTCTACAAAATGCTAAAGAATGGTCTAAAGCAAAATTGCGAATTTTTATAATAGTTGAAGACAGTGCTTTAATTAATAAGGTGCATAGAAACATGGATCACCTTTTGAAAGAGTTGAGACAAAATGGAGAAATAAGGATTGTCAACAACGCTATTGAAAAAAGAAATTTCCATGAAATTATGAAAGTCGAATCGGCTGCAACAGATTTAACTATTGTTGGGATGCCAAATCTGGAAAATATTGATGGACAGGATTTTGTAAGCAGTACCAATTCATTTATTCATAACTTAAATTCTGTTTTATTAATAAATGCTTCCTCATTTTTTGAGCCATATTTTATTGGAATAGAAAGGGCAGCAGATCAAAAAACCAAATCAGTTATAAAAGAAATACAAAATGAATTTGCTATAATAAAACTTCCGGCAGATGAGGTATTAGCCAAACGGCTAAAAAGAACTTATGATACAATCAACACATCGATTGAGGAATTTTACAGTGGTTATATTGCAGAAATAGGGCAGGAATTTATTGATGTTGGAGTAAACATAAAAAAGATTGCTGAGAGCAATTTTCATTTAATAGAAAAAAAACTACAGACATCCAAATTACTTCGTTCTACAAGATTATTGGCACATGTTCAAAGTGATATTCTATTTAATACCCGCCGGATTTTAGAATCATTCAAAGAAAAGAGTCCCGAACATTTTGAATCAAACCTTCTAACGGGAATGGAAAATTTATTCACTCAAAATAAAAAGTTATTAGAGAATACCCCTTTGCTTCATTCTCTATATTTTGAACCAAAAGATTTATCAATAAGCTATACAGATCCATTTTCTGTTAAGCTCCTGAAGGCAAAAAAGTTGTTACGAAACAGGTTCTTTAAAACAGAAATTCGTATTGAAGCCAAACTAAATGTCTGGTTTAATTATTATGTTAACGGTTTTTTCCGTAGAGAATTTTACAATCAAATCGGGCAGATTGGGATAGTTGGCTATAATATAATTTCTCTTTTGCAAAAAACACTTAGCCGCTTGTTTGATATTATGAAAAATCTGGAAGCCTCATTTCAATCATCGGGAAAGATTTCGGAAGTGCAAATCACAGCGGTGAAAAAACAAATTGAAGATCTGTTTTCGGAATATGAAAATCAAGTTCGGCGAGAATTTAAAATGGAACTGCAAAAATTTTTGCAGATAACCAGTAAAACATTTCAGGAAATGGCCACTCCTTTTGATAATATAAATATTAATAATAAAATTAAACAAGACTATACAATAAAAACCACAGCGGTGTCCAGAGAAACTTTTTATACACTGCCTCCAAAATGGACGGCAAACCTGATTTGGATGATTAATTTTGCCGGGATGGAACTGGTCTTGGAAGACTTTAAACACCGCTTGAAAAGCATAACACGTAAATGGCAGGATGAGCTTGATTCATCCGTTTATTCTGTAATCACAGGCCATATTATTAAAATCCAAAATGTGTTAGGAGATCCCAAACTAAACATAGATAATAAGACCACAAAAAGTATAATTGCTTTTGGTTCTGGTCCATTAAGAAAAATTAATTTAGCCTTTACACCGGTCGTAAAAGAAATACAAAAAATCATTTTAGATTTACCTGAAAATATTGATGTGATAAGCGAAAACTCATTTCAATCTTTGGAAAAGAATCAATTTGAAGAGCAAGATATCGTTTCGGTGTATTTACGCCGTTTAATTGGTTATATAATTGATACAGATTTAATTAATACAATAAGTGAAAAGGTAGATCTGTTTAATCAGGAGCTTCAAAACTTTTTTGTCCGCATTGATGATGTTCAAGGTTTGCTTTCGGCAGGACTATCAGATGGAGATGAAGACCTGGATATTAAAAACTCAGAAGAGACAGATATAGAAATTATTAAACAAAATGGATTTGACAGACTAACAGAAATAAAGAACTCATTTGAAGAAAGTTATCAGAGTATGCAACACTTCTTATCAGATTGTTTGCATACGGCATTTGATAAAATGAATCCATACTTGATGACCCACTCAACCAATAAATTAAAACAATATATTTTTGCTCATGAACAGAAAAAAGTATTGGGCAGGATTGATTCAGTAAAACAAGAAATCAGTTCATTTTTCCAAAAGTTAGCAGTAAATCTGCAGTTTACCCAAAGTGAAGGAATCCTTTTTGCCAGAAAATTGGGCAAGCTTGAGACAAATTCTAAAAGCAAAATTGATTCTTTAATAACATTAAGTAAACAGCTTTCGCCTAAAACGGATATTATAAAACATATTCCTCGCTATTACAGACAATTATTTTATGGCCAACAGACAATTAATCGCCAATTCCTTGTGCAGAGAAATAGTTCTCTAAAAGAAGCAGACAGGATAATTAAACATTACCAGCAGGGGTATAATGGCGCTTTGTTAATTACCGGTGAACCTGACAGTGGAAAAGCAACTTTGAGCAAAATGGTAGCCGGCCGATTTTTTGACAAAAAACGGATTTTTCATATTAAAGCACCTGCTGGTGGTACTGCTGATCCTGAGGACTTTCTTATCAAAGTTCAACAATCTTTCAAAACTGATAGTAACCTGAAAGATATTTTTAATAAACAAGCACCCAGAAGTGTTATAGTTTTAGATGATCTGGAGATGTGGTGGCAAAGAAGTGAAAAAGGATTTGAAGTAATTGACACTATTTTTAACCTGATCGATTCATACAGCTCTAAAGTATTTTTTATTATTACAGTTAATAAATATGCTTTCCAATTGATAAACAATATTCGAAATATTGAAGATAGTTTTGTCGGCATAATTACAAATGAAGCATTTAATGCAAAAGAGATTCAATCAGCAATTCTTCACAGACATCGTTCTACTGGGATCCAGTTTAAAATTGGAAAACATCTTGAAGACAACATTTCTGATTTTCGCATGGCAGGGTTGTTTACTGATATTTTTAAATACTCAAATGGAGCAATAGGCGTTGCGCTTAAAACCTGGCTTTCTATGATCGAGTCATACAGTGAGGATACGATAACACTTAAATATATTGAAAAGCCAAGTCTGTCAATTCTTTCAGATTTGCCTAAAGAGTGGTTTATGTGGCTGGTAGAATTTACGTTGCATAAAGAACTAACACGTCAGCGACTTGAAAACATCTTTGAGTCTAATGAGACAGCTGTAAAACAAATGGTTGAAGCATTATTACGCAGTGGTTTTATTATCGATGAGAATGAAGTATTAAAAATTAATCCATACATGGAGCATTTGTTTTTGGAAAAATTTATACAAATGGGGTTGTTATGGAACAAATGATTGGCGATCAATGGCAGCAATGGGGCTTGATAAAAGTATTTGTTGCAGCAGTGTTTCTTTTCATTTTTGTAAGATTGGCTCAACGTGGATTAAAAATATTACAAAATAAATATGACTTGCCATTACAAAACCAGAAATACTTTCCGGTTGTTGAAATGGTCGTATGGATTGTGTTTTCATTTTGGGCCCTAAAAGAAGCGATAAGTGACCCAGTTTATTATTCTGTTTTTTTTATAACGTTTTCATTAATTATACTATTTTGGATTGGCTGGTTTGCCGGACGTGATTATATTGCCGGAATCATTTGGCGTAGCCAGGCGAGTTATGAAACCGGCCAAAAATTAATTATCAATGATATAAATGGAAGAATAAGTAAACTTGGCTATTTGAATCTTGAACTTGAAAAAAATGATGGCACCGTTGTCAGGCTTCCGTATAGTAAAATATCTGCAGATATCACCTATAATAAAAATGAAAACTCTACAGTATTTACTTATACTTTTTATGTTGAACCGAAAGATGAAATCTCAAACGAATCATTTGAAAAAATAAGAACTGCTTTGATAAATTCTCCCTGGCATTTATCATATTTACAGCCACAAATTCAAAAAGTAAATAAAAATGAAAATAAAACAACATTGGAAATAATTGTTCACACGCTTTCAGAAAATGGCCTTGAAAAATTGCAATCTATTGTAAACAGGCAGATTGCTGAAAAAAAACTATAATATTATAAAAGGAGAAAACATGGCTCAAATTACACTAAAGGGAAATCCAATAAACACCATTGGTAATTTACCGGAAGTTGGTTCGCAAGCACCTGATTTTGTACTTACAAAAACAGATTTGTCTGATGTAAGTTTGAAAGACTTTGCCGGTAAACGAATAATATTAAACATTTCACCAAGTATTGATACTGGTATATGTGCTGATTCTGTTAGGCGATTTAATGTTGCGGCGGATAAATTGGATAATACGGCTATTCTTTATGTTTCTTTGGATTTACCATTTGCTCATAAACGTTTTTGCGAAGCTGAAGGAATTGAAAGCGTTGTTAGTGTTTGTGGATTGCGTACACGCAGTTTTGGAAAAGATTATGGCGTTTTAATTACAGATGGCCCCATGGCAGGATTGTTTGCCCGGTCAGTTGTTATTGTTGATGAACATGGAAAAGTTGTTTACACAGAGCAGGTTCCGGAAATTGTTCAGGAACCAAATTATGAGGCTGCATTAGAAGTATTAGCTTAAATAAAAAAAAGGCTGTCTGGTTGGACAGCCTTTTAAAATATCTATTTACTTTCCACCAAAGAAAACGTTTAATGTTGCAAAAAGACTATTATAATTACTAACAACATTATATCTGGCTTCAATTGCCGCAGGGTATCCACCCAAATTTAAATTATATCCACCTAAAGCAGAAAAACCAATTTCACTTCCAGAGGCATCAAAAGTTTGTTTGCCAAAAAAGCCTAAGTCAACTTCATACTCAAGAGTGATACTGTTATAGTTGATACCACCGCCAGCATAAAAATCATCATTGACAGCATAATGTACATCCGCTCCAAAAACTAAAATGCTTATTGTTGCGTCACCCGCACCAGTAGGAACATCAAAACCTGGTTTGTGAAACTGAAAGATAGGCATTAATCTCAAATTATCAGATACTTCGCCTAAATCTACTTTGGCTCCAAGCCCAAATCCGGCTGTGTAACCTGTTTCAGTAGGTAGAACAAGTCCAGCCTGAGCAGCTATACCATTAAACCCAATTTGTGCAAAAGTGAATGTAGTTAAAGATAAAAATAGTAAAATAGTGGAAATAAATGTTCTCTTCATAAAGCCTCCATGTAATTTATTAGTATTAGTATTAGATTCGAACTCGCATAATATAGAAAAAAATGACTAAGCATCAAGCATTTAAAGAAAGAATTTTTTTGATGTGATTTTAGCTACTTATGTGCGATTTCTTTTATCAAAAGTATATGCTGCGATAAATGAAAGCAGTGTCAATAAGAAAGCCCAGGCAATATATCCTAAACCGGTTTCCGAGATAACATCTGGCTGGATATGCGAGAGTAATTGATTCTTTTCAAGAAAATAAAATAGTAGAGTAAAGATAAGGCCTGTGAAAATAGAAATATTTATTTCCAACCGAGAGACGCTTTTAAAAAAACTGGCCAGTACAGGTATAAATACCGTCGTCGTTAAGATTCCTGAAGAAAGGTAAAAAATATCCCAAAGATTATCGGTGAAGAGAGCATAAATGTATCCCGCAAAAATGGCCAGAACAGAAGAAAAACGTGCAAATTTTTGTATTTGAGCAGGAGTAAAACGGTTTTTTAATTTGGGTTCGATTAAATCTTTGGAAAAAGAAAGTGCAACTATATTTCCACATGTGTCTATGGTTGACATTGCAGCTGCAATAAGGCCAACCGATAAAAGGAGATTTAGCCAAATTGGCGAATAATTTTTCATAATTTCTGTAAAGATGAGCGCACCATCTTTAATTTGTTCCGGGATTATTCCATCAACAGGAGGAAAAAGTGCCAGGGCAGAGAGACCAATTACTAACGGCATAATTCCTACAAAAACAAGGGAATTGAATCCTGCAATGAGAATGCCCTTTTTTGCAGCCTTGTTAGATTTTGCGGCTTGAATCCGCACCCATAAATCAGTTTCAATTAGCCAACCTGGGAGATAAGCAAAAAAGGTCATGAAAATTAAAGCTGCTCCTGGTGAAAAAATATTTGAATCATGAGAAACGGACTTGGGTGGGGTTATGCTCACTGCATTTTCAGGAATGGCGTTCCAGCCTAAGTAGGCAATTATTGAAATGAAAAGTGCAACAAGTATAAATTGAATTTTGTCAGTTGAAATGACAGCTTCAAAACCACCGCTAAAACTATAAGTTGCAACAACCACAGCAATCAGTAAAAAGGTGAGTTGTGGAGATATTCCTAAAAATGGAGCTATGATATTTCCGGCAGCAAATATTTCTCCGCCTGTCCAGGTAATAAAAACAATTATCAATGCCGGTGCTAAAAGAATTCTTGAGTTTTTACCAAATCGTTTTTCAAGCAGTTCAGGTTGAGAAAAGGTATTAAACTTTCTGAACAAAGGAACCAAAAAATAAAACCCAGCCATTGTTAGAAGCCAAGGAATAATTAATAACCATGCACCGCCCAAACCATACCAGTAAAAAATCTGAACACCATACACGCATGACCAGCTTATAGACATCATACTTGCGGAAATCGATAATCCGACCGACCAGCTGGAAAGGCTTTTATTTGCAGACCAGAATTCTTTTGTATCATTTTGATCAGACTTTCCTTTGCTTTTTTTCCAAACAGAGAAACCTATCCATAAAACAATAAAACTATAGGTGAGAAACCCAGTCCAATAAATAAATGTGTTTGTCATATTATGTATCGCTTGGTTGTTTAAAACCAATTATAAGGATGTAATAGAAATAAAAAAAGTATTGAAGTAGATTGAAGGAAATAAAAAAAAGCGTAAGAAGAAGAAACCTTACGCTTTATAAAAATATATTAAGTGATTCTCAACCACATTTACCTTCGCCGCATTTGCCTTCACCACATTTAGCTTCAGCTTTTTTATCGGTACTTTCTTTTTTAGCAGCTTTCTTGTCACCACCACATTTGCCTTCACCACACTTAGCTTCTTTTTCAGCTTTCTTATCAGCGCTTTTTGCTTCTTTTTTAGCGGCCTTTTTTTCATCGCCACCACATTTGCCTTCACCACACTTGGCATCTTTTTTAGCAGCTTTCTTTTCATCGCCACCACATTTACCTTCTCCGCATTTTGATTCCTTTTTTGCTTCCGTCTTGCCTTCTTTAGCAGCTTTTTTATCGCCACCGCATTTATCGTCAAACGATGCAACTTCAAAACCTGAATCATTTGCAGTGTAAGCGGTTGCAGTGCTAGTTGTAAAGAAAGCAACAAAACCGATGAATGTTGCTAAAAGAGTTAGTCTTGCTAAAGTCTTTGATGACTTATTCATACATACCTCCTGATTAGGATAAATTAATAATTAGTTAAAATTTTTGACCGTGAAAATAGTTTATTTCCAATAGACGTGCAAATTATAGATGTAAGTTCTCACAAATAAATCACATTCAAATAAATTAAAATTATTTTATTAACCAGTTTTACCTTGACTTAAAGTGAGAAAAACGTATATTGTCTTACTTCATTTATATAATACCTAAAAATGAAAAAACTACTTACATCACTTATATTCTTTCTCTTTTTATCTTTTTCCTTTGCAGGGAATGATGATCCTACATTTACTGAATCCAGTGCACAGCCAGACGGAAACCGTGTCCGTATTTCATGGGTAACAAAAGATGAGAGTCAATTGAAGCATTTTATCGTTAAACGTAGTTATGATGATAAAAATTTCATTGAATTGGATAGGGTTTCACTAAAAGGGCCCGGCTATAGATATGAGTATATAGATGAAGATGTTCTGTTTAAAAGTAGTGGCGCATTGTTCTATAAAATAGTTGCTTTTAAAAGAGATGGAACAAAAATAGAAACAGCCTCGATGATGGTTCACCCAAATATTTCCGGTATTTTTAAAACATGGGGCGCAATAAAAGCAATGTTTCGATAATACATAAAGAATTGTCAACAATTTTTTCTTCCCTTTTCATGGTTATTTGAGAAGGGATTTTTTTTTGTTTTTAAGAAATAACCATTGTGATTTAAATCAGATTTCATTTTTATTTAAAAAATTCTATCAAGGCCATTGTCTTGATATTGAAACAATCAAAAAGATAGCCTTAAAAAATGTCAAATTTTCTTTAAAAATATTATCTTAACGGGTTCTTAAATATTGTCAAGTTTATAATATGGAAAAAAGTGTACTCAATAAAATAGAAGAAATAGTCGGCACAAAAAATTTTATGGATTCGGAAGAGGATAAACTGGTTTATTCTTATGACGGGACTCCGATGATTTCTCAAAAACCGGAAGCAATAATAATACCTGATTCTGTTGAGCAGATAAGTTCAATTATGAAATTGGCTAATAAGGAAAAGTTTTCTGTTGTACCGCGCGGATCCGGGACAAGCTTAAGCGGTGGTTCGGTTGCTACCCCAAATTCCATTATTATGTTAATGCATAAATGGGATAAAATTATTGAAATTGATGAGGAAAATCTTGTTGCCTGGGTTCAGCCAGGTGTAAAGACTCATGATTTTCATAAAGCCGTTGAGCAAAAAGGGCTTTTTTATCCACCTGATCCCGGGAGTCAGAAAATTTGTACGATTGGGGGAAATGTAGCTGAAAATGCCGGCGGTTTGCGGGGGTTAAAATATGGTGTTACCCGTGATTATGTAATGGCAGTTGAAATGGTTTTGCCAAATGGTGAGGTCTTTATAAATGGTGGTAAAAATGTAAAAGATGTAGCCGGATACAATTTGCGCGATTTGATTGTTGGTTCTGAAGGGACTTTGGGTATCTTTACAAAAATACTATTAAAACTTATCCCGAAACCGAAATCGTCAAAAACCATTCTTGCTTATTTTGATTCAATGTCAAATGCAGCGAAAAGCGTATCGGATATTATTGCAAACCATGTTATTCCGTGTACGATGGAGTTTCTTGATAAAACAACAATTAAATGCGTTGAAGAGTTTGCTCAAATTGGATTGCCAACAAATATTGATGCACTTTTGCTTCTGGAAACCGATGGCCATGAAGCACAAGTCGCTGAAGATGCTGATACGATTACAAAAATTCTAAAACAGAACAGTGCCTCCGAAGTAAAAATCGCACAAAATGAAGCTGAAGCGGACCAGTTGAAAACTGCGCGTCGGGCAGCGTTTTCTGCTTTGGCCCGGGTTAAACCCACAACAATATTAGAAGATGCCACGGTTCCTCGTTCTAACCTTGTTGCTTTAATTGAAAAAGTAAATGAACTGGCAAAGAAATATGATCTTCTTGTTGGTAATTTTGGACATGCAGGCGATGGTAATATGCACCCGACGGTTTTGACGGATGAGCGCAATACAGATGAAATTGAGCGAGTAGAAAAATTCTTTGATGAACTTTATGATGAAACGATAAAGCTTGGAGGAACCATTACAGGCGAACATGGTATTGGCCTTGCAAAGAAAAAGTATCTCTCCAAATTAATTGAATCTCCTGCCTTAAAAATGATGCAGCAAATTAAGCAGGCTATCGATCCCAACAATGTTTTAAATCCAGAAAAAATATTTTCTTTATGACGCACACCCATCAGGAAACGAAAAATTCCACAAATAAATCTACTTTGTTTTCTAAAATCCCGGTTCCGGATTATGAACAGATTTTAAACTGTATGCATTGCGGAATGTGTTTACCAAGCTGTCCAACATATGAAATGACAGGTTTGGAAAAATATTCTCCCCGCGGTCGAATCCGAATGATAAAAGCTGTTGCCGATGGTGAATTATCCATTACTGAAAACTATATCGAGTCACTAGATTTTTGCCTTGACTGCCAGGCGTGTGTAACGGCATGTCCGGCGGGAGTTGAATACGGCAAACTGGTTGAGGCGGCACATAATCAAATATCTGAGCACCAAAAACAAAATGGGAAAAACTCTTTTAAAACTTTGATTTTAAATAAGTTGTTTGAAAAACAAAGCCGACTTTTAAGCATTGCATTTTTTCTTAAGCTGTATCAAAAAAGTGGACTGGAATTTTTGGTTCAGAAAAGCAAGATTTTATTTTTAATTTCAAAAAAACTACACAACCTTTCTTTTATGGTGCCCAAAGTTCCTGAATATAAAAAATATGAGTTCTATACTAAAAACCAACAATCCACATTAAAGGGCAAGGTTGGTGTAATTACCGGTTGCGTGCAGGATGCTTTTTTTAATAATGTAAACCACGATACCATTGAGGTTTTGGCCTATAATGGTTATGAGGTGATCACTCCAAAATCACAACAATGCTGTGGGTCGGTTTCAGGGCATAATGGTGAATTGGACAGCGCCCGGCATCAGGCAAAAAAAATCATTGACCAGTTTTATACCGAGAATGTTGATAATATAATTATTAATTCAGCAGGTTGCGGATCGTATATGAAAGAGTACCACACATTGTTGGAGGACGATCCAATCTATGCAGAAAAGGCTATTTGGTTTTCTGATCGTGTAAAAGATATTAGTGAATTTTTAGTGGATCAGGGGTTTATAAAGCCAGTATTAAACCGAAAAATGATAGTGACTTATCATGAACCTTGTCACCTTGTTCATGGGCAAAAAATATCAAAACAACCACGGGAAATAATAGAGGCGCTTCCCGGCGTTGAATTTATTGAGATGGAAGAATCGGACTGGTGCTGTGGTAGTGCCGGGATATATAATATTACGCATTATGATCATTCTATGATACTTTTGGAAAGAAAATTCGATAAATTGAAAAAAACAAAAGCTGATTATGTTGTATCAGGGAACCCTGGCTGTATGATTCAGTTAGCTTATGGAAACCACAAGTTTAATAGTGATTTTAAAATCCTGCATCCTGTAAGTTTGCTTAACAATTTTTATAAAGGGGGAGAAGATGCGTAAATATTCCTTCATATTAATTTTAGTGTTTTTGCCATTGGGTCTGTTTGCCCAAATAAATGATTATTTAGAAGATGATCCGCAACCAACCATAAAAAATCATCGTGGATTGGCATACAGCCTACTTGAAACGGGCTCTGGTTTAGGCTTTTTTTACGAGTTGCCGGTTCAAAGTTTTTTCCATCTTGGATTGGGTTTTGATGCTTTTATGCTACGCGATAGAAATGAAATTAATTATTCCGATATTTTTGGAAATCCAAGGACATATGGTAAAGAGAATAACGTCTTTTTGTTCGATTTAATGTTCACGGTAAAAAAACGGCTTTTTGTTGAGCAGGTTGATGATAGTTTCCGGCCATTTATTACAGCTGCGGTAGGCCCGGTATTCGGAATGAACTTTCCGGAAATTGACAGGACTGTTGAAGGCGTAAAGCGGGAAGATGAATTTCGCTGGACCGGAGCAGCGATTATAGGTGCCGGACTTGATGCAGATGTGGATGGAAAATACTTTTTTGGTTTTCGTACACAGTATCGTTTTATGCCTTTTGCCAAGCAGCTGGGTGAACGAAAAGACCATTCAATGATTGATATCCGTTTAGAAATTGGACAGCGCTTTTAATGAAGAAACCAATAGTGCTTTTTGTAGAGCTAAAAATTGCTTCAAAAAATAAATATGTGTGCGACATTGCAGAAAAGCTTTTTGATAATAACATCTCAGTTTCAATTTTTACCAATGAGTTAAAATCAGCAAATCAATTAAACGATTTGCTGTGGACATGGAAGCAAGACAGTTTTATCCCTCATTCAATTTCCACTGCGGAGAATGGTTCATCTGATCCGGTATCGATTTCCTCATCAATTGATTTAATTCCACAAACAGAAGCATTAATCCTCTTTGATCCTTTGCCGCTTAATGAGCTTGAAAAATTCAAGTTGGTTTTTGACTTTGCTGAAGTTTATCATTCGGAGAAAAAACAGGAAAGCCGCCAACGTTTTAAACAAATGCGTGATTCGGAAAAATTTGATCTGCACTTTACACAGCTTGGGGCAATTCTCGCAAAGAAGACCATTTCTCTAGAACAGGTTAATTAAGATCATCTCATAATTCCATTTTCAACGGTAACTTTTTTTAAGTATAATGTGCTAACGAAAACAATGACGGATATTTTTTAGATCATGCGCATTGACAAAGTCCTCAACTCACTTAATAAAAAGCAACGTGAAGCAGTAGAAAAGCCACGCATTCCTGTATTAATGTTGGCCGGTCCGGGTACAGGAAAAACACGCACCTTAGTTGCCCGCATAGTTTACCAGATTAATCATTACAAAATTCCTGCTGAACATATTCTTGCCCTCACTTTTAGTAATAAAGCAGCTTCTGAAATGCACAATCGTTTGAAGGGCATTTTGAAGAGTAAAGCTGATAAAGTTAAGACAGGCACGATTCATAGTTTTTGCCTGGATATTTTAAGAAAATACCATCAGCAGGTCGGACTTGATGCGCATTTTACCGTTTGTAATGACGAATACCAAAACAGTCTTCTTGAAAATCTTATTGCCGATAAGGTGCGTACTGATAGAGATAAAGTGGCAAGGGGAATCCGTACTAGCATAGATCATTTTGTGATTCGCGAGAAACCAATGCCTCCTTTTACTGCAATGATTTATGACCTGTATGTTGAGCATTTACAAAAACATAAGTTAATAGATTTTAACCAGATATTGGCAAAAACAAAAGCGTTGCTTATTGATAATCCCGATATTTGTGAGCAGTATAGTTTTTTATATGAAGCAATTCATGTTGATGAGTTTCAGGATACAGACACAGTACAATATGAAATTATCAAAATGCTGGCTACAAAACACCGCAATATTTTTGTAGTTGCCGATGATGACCAATCAATATATGCCTGGCGCGGGGCTAACCCGGAAAATATAAATACTTTCATGGAAGATTTTAGTATTGATACACCAGTTTTTCTTGAAGTTAATTATCGCTCTGGCCCAAAAATTATTGATGCAGCTCATTCAGTTGTAAAAGATACTGAGCGTGTTGAACCGGAGAAATTTTTAAAAGCGGGCGATGTGGTCAATGATTCGATTCGCACACAGTTTTTTGATAATGAAGAGCAGGAGCTGAATTTCATTTTTGAAAAATTGGAGTTATGGAAAAGCGAAAAAAAAATCCCGTATTCGGAAATGGCAGTTCTTTACCCTCAGCATCGTTTTTCTGAACAACTGGCCCTGAAGCTGGTTCGTGAACGCACACCATTTCAACAGGCCTCTGGTAGAAATTTTGCTGATAATCCGCAAATGAAAAAAATAATTCTCTACTTACAGGTTATCCGCGATCCACTTGATTCTCTTTTGCTGGAAGAATTGGTTGAAAGCGAACTTGGGTACAATCCGCATAAACAAATCCAAAACATTCAAAAAACTTCAAAAAGCAGCTACCGGAAAGCCTTATATGACCTCAGTTCTAGGCGGGAAATAAGCGAAGATCTGCGCCGTATTCTGGCTACTTTTATAGGCAACCTGGCAAACCTTGTAAACCTGAAAACCTTCTTCAGTTTTGGCCAATTAATAAATCAAATAATCATTGGTTTGCAGGATATGGACAAATCTTATATTGAGGAAAAGGCCCCCAAGTTTGAGGATTTTTCAGCTCAAGTTGATGAAAAACTGATGTCATCACGAAACGCAATTTGGGTTTATCATTCGGAGCCAAGATTTGTTTTTATCGCCGAAAAAATTGTTGATGTTATTTTCCCGGGCAGAGTAAAAGTCCTGTTGGATGAAAATTTCAATGAGATAAATAAATCCGATTTTGTTGTACTCTTGTCTCCATTTAAAGAAACAATTGAAGCAAAATATTTTACTCTGTTTCGTGAAACATCCAAAAGGCGGGAATCTGTTTTTTCAACCTTGATTCGTTGGTGTCAAAACCATTTAGCTAAGCGCGATATCATTTTTGAAAACTATGTTGTTTTTGATTTAGAAACGACAGGACGCAACCCAAATAAATGTGGGGTTGTGGAAATTGCGGCTGTAAAAGTAAAAAACAGTGAAATTGTCGAAAACTATCAAACCCTGGTTAATCCAGAAATGGCCATAGATCCCGAAGCTGCCAAAGTACATAATATTTCTGATGCGGATGTTGCAAAAGCTCCAACTATGGAAAACGTATGGAAAGAGTTTAAAGACTTTATTGGAGATGATATTCTTATCGCACATAATGGATATGCTTTTGATTTCCGTATAATTGATCGATTTGCAAAAAAAATAGATGGAACAAAAATTAATAACGTGCGATACGATTCGCTAATTTTTGCCCGGCAAATGTACCCCAATGACCGAAACTCAATAGATGCTCTATCTCAAAAGTTTGAACTTGATCCGGGAAATCGACATCGTGCACTTGATGATGTTAAAGTATTGCATCATATTTTCCAGAAAATTTTGGAAGAAAAACATAACAATCAAAAAAAAGTGAGCGGTGATTTTCTTTTTGAATATGCAGCTCTGGCCATTTTTCTTGAAAACAAACTGGTTGCTTATGAAGATAAAGTTATTTTTCTGGCCGGAGTACAAAAACTCCTTTCACCATATTCCAAAATATTTGAGGAATATTGCAACTCACATAATTATAAAAACGAGGAACTCTACGGGCAAATAGCACAAAAAGCACAACAGTTATATCCCGGGATTTTGCTGTATAACCATCAGGATGATTTTAAGCGACGTGTGTTTGATATTGCCGCAGAGTTTGAAAATTTACCGCTGAACCTGGCAATGGCGGAATTTTTATCTCTTATCATGCTTGTAAACCCTACGGACAAATTATCCCAGGCTGATGCTGTTTCTCTGCTTACTTTCCATGCTGCAAAAGGACTGGAATTTAAAAAGGTAATTATAATGGGGATGGAAGATGACAGCATGCCCAGCTATTTTGCCTATAAGGAAAATGATTATGATGATCGCCCTGTCGATAAAAAACTGGATGAGCAAAAACGGTTGTTGTATGTAGGCTTAACACGTGCCAAAGAAGAGATTATTATGACAGCGGTGAAAAACCGGTTTGGCCGTGCTCAGAAATCCTCTCCATTTTTGAGAGATATTATTAAACATTTGAAAGAAAAATAATAGAAAACCTCATTAATCGAATATCTATACTTTCTTTACTGTGGCCATAATGGACTTCCAAGGGTTTACAAACTAAACTAAAACGACACCTTGTACCTGTTTTATAATTGTGGTACATTTCACATACAAAAGTAATAGCATAATCAGGTTTGGCAAAATGACGAAATATACGTTGCCAAATCCTTAAAATTTGAATAAAAAATAAAAATGAAAAATAAAATGGAAACAATAATCCAACATGGAGAATTCCCTACCACGGAAGTTATGGAAGATTAAAAACAAAGACACATCGCGTTCAATTATTGACATTCTCCTGGAAAACAGGAATTTGCCAACAAACCACATGGAGCCCTTCCGCTTAACCGATCGTATGCATAAACCGGAATTGTTGCCGGATATGGAAAAGGGTGTTCAAAGGATTCTTCAGGCAATCAATAATAACGAGAAAATTGTCATTTTTGGCGATTATGATGTTGATGGGGTTACATCAACCTCTTTGATGTTGTTCTTTTTTAAAGCCATAAACTACCCTGTCCAATATATAGTTCCTCATCGTGAAAAAGATGGCTATGGCCTTCGTAACTCTGGCGTGGATCGTGTTAATGCCATGGCCGCCAAGCTAATCATTACTGTAGATAACGGCATAAGCGCAAACGATGCCATCGATTATGCGTCGTCTCTTGGAATTGATGTGGTTGTTACAGACCATCATTTGCAGGAAGGCGAATTGCCCAATGCATGTGCTGTAATTAATCCAAATCGAACTGATTCAACTTATCCTTTTAAAGCAATTTGCGGGGTTACCGTTGCTTTCAAAGTTGCCTGGGTTTTGGGGCAGCGGCTTATGTCAGAAGACGAATACAAAAAATTCCTGCTTTCACATCTCGACCTTGTAGCCATAGGCACCATTGCCGACGTAATGCCAATTCGAGATGAGAATTATGCCCTTGTAAAATTCGGATTAAAGGTACTTTCCAATACAAAGAAACCCGGTTTAATCGAGCTAAAAAAAATCAGTGGAGTTCGCACAAATATCATCACACCAATTACTGTGGGATATTTTTTGGCACCGCGATTAAATGCATCCGGAAGAATGGATGATGCTTCACTTTCTGTCGATCTGCTAGTTGAAGAAAGTTCAATGCACGCCAAAACCCTGGCACAGGAATTAGATGCATTAAACAAAGAACGGCAAATGCTTCAGCGTGATTATCTGGAAAATGCAACTAAAGACATTAAAGCATCTTTTGAAGATGATCAAAAAATAATTATTGTTGAAAATGAAGAGTGGCAGGCAGGTTTGATTGGGCTGGTTTCCGGTCGTTTAAAAGAAGAATTTTGCTGCCCGGCTCTGGCTTTTACTCGCGATGGTGATGGTAACTTTGTTGGTTCTGCAAGAAGTATAGAAGCATTGCATGTAACGGAAGCTTTGACTGTTTTTAACCAATATTTTTTGAATTATGGCGGACATCATAAAGCAGCTGGTTTAACAATCCCTGCGGAACACTTTTCCATTTTCAAAGAAGAATTTACCAGCTATGTAAATAAAAAACTGGCCGGTGCAGATTTGACACCTGAACTTGATATCGATTCTGTAGTAGAAATAGATCAGATCAATGAAAGAGTTGCTGATAAGATTCAGGAAGTGGGTCCATTTGGAGAAACAAATCCTGAGCCTGTATTACTTTTAAAAAATGGTACAGTTCGAGATGTACGTATCATGAGTGAAGGCAGGCATATAAAGTTTTACATTCAAAAAGCAAACATCATGTTTGAGTGTTTGTGGTGGAGTGGGGGAATTTATAAGGATAGTTTAAGGTTGGGTTCTAATTGTGACGTTGTTTTCAGAATGAATATTAATGTATTTCAAGGAACTCCTCGACTACAGCTTACTGTAGAAGACGTTCAGATAAATAACTAGTGTGCAGATGATTTCACGCACATTTTAGTGATTTCGGCTTTGTAAATTTAGTTTTAACAATTAAAGGCTATCTCTAAAAAAACAGACGACAGCTTTTTTGAACATAATTATGGAATTAGAATGCAAGAAAGAATTATTGAAATAATCGTTTATCTTTTAGAAGAATTTCAACAAACACCAACAAACGAAAACTATACGGATCTTTCCAAAGAATTAATATCCCGCGGATATACTGAAAGCGAAATTAACTTTGCTTTTTCGTGGATATTTAATCATTTGCAAAAATCCGGTGAAGATCAGTTAGAATTTAATTATGCCCCGGACTCTATTCGTGTATTACATGATCTTGAAAAATTAGTAATTGCCCCTGAAGCATATGGCTATTTACTTCAGTTACTACATTTGGGAATGATTAAAGAAGTAGATATGGAAGATGTTATTGAAAGGGCATTGTCAATTGGCAGCACACATATTTCATTGGAAGATATTAAATCTATGGCTGCATCAGTGATTTTTAATCCGGAAACAAACCCTTCTTTAGAAGGCTTTTTCTTTCACCAGGGAACGAATACCATTCATTAACAATTGTAAGATTGTAAGACTAAAAGATCGATGCTCCCGTAGCTTTCGTAATTGTTTTCCCTCTCTATAATCTCTTTTATTTTTTTTTCTTTGATCTTGATTCTTTAATCTTGCTACTTGGTTATTTCTTCTTTTTCTTTTTTCTGGCCGCAGTAGCCTCTACCAATTCAACACACTCTTCTTGGGTCAATTCTTCCGGCTTTTTGCCTTTTGGAATTCTTGCATTGGTTTTGCCACTTTTTACATAAGGGCCGTAACGCCCATTTAAAACCTGGATGTTACCATCATCAAACTCCTTGATTACAGCATTATTCTTTTTCTCTGCATCCTCGGCAATTAGCTCAAGAGCACGTTCCAAGGTTATGGTGTAGGGGTCATCATCCTTAATTGAAACAAACTTTTTACCAACACGGACATATGGACCGTACCGCCCAACATTCGCAGAGATTGGCTCACCATCTTTCGATTCACCGAGTTCCCGCGGTAACTCAAATAGTTTTAAAGCTTCATCAAGAGTAATGCTTTCAAGACGTTGTTCTTTTAATAAACTGGCAAATAACGGTTTTTCCTCATCATCAACAGTCCCGATTTGAGCAGCAGCCCCATATTTTGCCATTCTGACACTAACCGGGCGTCCGCTTTTAGGATCGGTTCCAAGAACCCTGCTTTGGATAACTTCGCTGCGTGGGATTTTTTCTTTTTCTTCAACCTGCTGACTAAAATTTTTCCAGAACTTTTCCATCAGCGGGATCCAATTGTTTTCTCCTCTGGAGATTGCATCCAGTTTGTCTTCCAGCTGGGCAGTGAATTCATAATCCACATACTGAGTAAAATGATCTGTTAAAAATTTGTTAACAACCCTTCCAATATCGGTTGGGTGAAATCTTTTAGCTTCCAGCTCAACATATTCACGCGAAGTCAAGGTAGAAATAATAGCAGCATATGTGGATGGACGGCCAATACCAAATTCTTCCAGTGCTTTTATCAAAGTAGCTTCAGAAAAGCGTCCCGGAGGTTTTGTAAAATGTTGTTCATTTACAATTTCTTTTAAATCGACATGATCACCAATTTCAAACTTTGGAAGTATTTTTTCATCACTATTTTCTGCAGGATCATCAACACCGACTTTATATACTTGTAAATATCCAGGGCTCTCAATAGTCGATCCTGTGGCTCTGAACATTCCTTTGTCGCCGCAAACAAAATCTATCCCAACAGTATTGATTTTTGCCGGAACCATTTGAGAAGCAACAGCTCTTTTCCAGATAAGGCCGTATAGTTTTAGCTGATCGGTAGAGAGGTGTTTTTTGATCGATTCTGGTGTTAAATTAACCGAGGTTGGCCGGACGGCTTCGTGAGCTTCCTGAGCGTTTTTTGATTTTGTTTTGTAAAAATTTGGTTTATCCGGACAATTCTCTTTTCCATATTCGCTATTTATAAAACTACGGATTTCATTTAGTGCTTGTTGGGCCATGTTAACAGAGTCTGTCCTCATATAAGTAATCAGCCCCTCTTCTCCGCTTCCTACATCAATACCTTCATAAAGTTGCTGTGCAATCCTCATGGTTCGCTTTGCAGAAAACCCAAATTTACGAGATGCATCCTGTTGTAAAGTTGAGGTAATAAATGGTGGTGCTGGTGAGCGCTTACGTTGCTTTTTGTCAATATTATCTACAGTAAGCTGTCCGTTTGCGGCGGTCATAAGAGATTCACGTACAGATGTTGCCTGTGATTCATTTGTAATATAGAATTGACCGGCTTTGTCATTTTCATAACGGGTTAGGTTTGCCGTAAAGGGCTGTGCTTTTTGCTTACACTCAGCTGTGACAGACCAATATTCTTTTGGAATAAAAGCTTCAATTTGTTTTTCACGCTCAACAATTAAACGCAATGCCGGGCTTTGTACTCTTCCTGCAGAAAGGCCGTATTTAATTTTTTTCCATAGCAGTGGAGAAAGGTTAAAGCCAACCAGATAATCCAAAGCACGCCTGGCTTGTTGTGCATTTATCAAATCATCTGAAAGTGTACGAGGATTACTAAGTGCCTCGGTTACTGCAGATTTTGTGATCTCGTAGAAAGCAACTCTGTGTACAGGTTTTTCTTTGATCAGTTTTTTGGATTTTAATAATTCTGAAATATGCCAGGAAATGGCTTCACCTTCACGGTCAGGGTCAGTGGCGAGGTAAATAGCATCAGTTTTTTTAACGGCTTTTAAAATTTCATCAATATTTTTTTTGTTCTTTTTTACAGTTTCATAATTCATCTGAAATGTTTCAGTATCTACAGCGCCTTCTTTAGGGACCAGGTCACGTACATGTCCAAAGGATGCGATTACCTGAAAATCGGTACCGAGATACTTATTTATTGTTTTCGCTTTAGCAGGGGATTCCACTATAACCAGGTTCTTGCTCATATTCTAAACTACTTTCCGGTTTGTTTCTTTTTGTGCACAAATTTGGTTTTTTTAAAAAGCCTGATAATATGATTTATTGATGGTTTTATCAAGTTTTGTTTTGAAAAAATAATTTCAACTTAATCGGTTGCTAAATAAAAACCGAATCCTTTAAGAAAAAATGAATATTTTTGCTGCATAAAGCGTTTAAATTTGTATTAAAAAGCTGGTTAATATTTTTACTAAACTAAATTGGATTTTGTTTTTTTTGAGTTCCGAACATTTTCACAAAAAGAATGTACAAGTATTGATATTTTTAATTAATAAAATTGCATATTAGAAAATATTTATCGATTATAAATACAAGACGAGCCCATCTAATAATTCGGAAATAAATGGACAAAACTGTTCGAAGTTATTTAAGATACCTTGCATTAGAAAAACGATATTCTCCTCAAACTGTTAAAAGTTATTCCACTGATTTGTCTCAATTCTCTGATTTTCTCAGCGAGCTTAGCGATGGCTATGATATTGCCTGGAAAAATATCAATAAAAAAAATATACGTCATTTTTTAATGGAACTACAAGATCGTGGACTTGGCAAACGTTCAATTGCAAGAAAAGTAGCCACGCTGAAGTCCTATTTTCAGTATTTGGAAAAACAGGAAGTCATTATTAATAGTCTCGCCTCTTCAATAAAAATGCCAAGATTTGACCAAAAGCTACCGGAGTTTTTGTCTGATGAAGAGATAAAAGACATTTTAAATAAACCTGATCTGGAGAGTTTTGAAGGATTAAGGGATCGCGCAATTCTGGAACTTTTTTATTCTTGCGGCCTTCGCCTTGCTGAACTTATAAACCTAAAACTTGAAGATTTAATGCTGCGAGAAAATGCAATCCGTGTGTTGGGAAAAGGAAAAAAAGAACGTATCATCCCGATTGGAAAACATGCAAAAAAAGCAATACTAAATTATTTAGATAAAAGGCAAAAAAAAGCACAGGTTGGGATCCAGGAATTGTTTGTTCTGGGATCTGGCAAAAAAATGTATGCCATGGCTATCCAGCGATTGGTAAAAAAACACATTAATGAAGTAGTAAATGTGCATACGGCAAGCCCTCATATTTTGCGCCATAGTTATGCTACACATTTGTTGGATGAAGGTGCAAATATAAGGGTGGTTAAAGATTTACTAGGCCATCAAAACCTGTCTACGACCCAAGTTTATACACATCTTTCTATAGAACATTTACAACGAGTATACAAAAAGGCTCATCCTAAAGCCGATAAAAAAGAATAACCCTTAAATAAGGAGGACTTTATGAACATCGCCATAACTACCAGAGGATATAAAGCGCCCGAACGCTTAAAAAATTATGTTAACGAAAAGTTGATTCGACTAGAAAGGTTTTCTGACATAATTATGAGCAATGAAGCAATAATATCCTATGAAAAGTTAGACCAGGTAGTTGAGTTTAAGGTGAAATTGAAGCACAAAGTAATTCGGGTAAAAGAAAAATCTGAAGATGTTTTTAAATCGGTTGATCTTGCTATAGATAATGTTGAAAGGCAAATTGCAAAGGCAAAAGATAGAATGAAAGACCGCAGTACAACAAAAATTGTAGAAAACCTAGAACAATAAAACTTAAGGCGCCTTCCTTGGCGCCTTTTCTTCTTTTCCCAGTACCATTTCTTTACTATATTGTCCACCCTATGAATGATTTTATAACTGTTCGCTCTCTTCTTGAAAATAATAAACGCAGATTAAAGCTTAAATTGCTTTGTTCTGTAAACGGTCTAAATAAAAAGATTGTAACAGGAGAATTGCATCGACCAGGATTAGCGTTGTCTGGGTTTACCGGAACATTTACTTATAATCGTATCCAGATTTTGGGAAACACTGAGATTTCATTTTTAAATGAACTTTCAAACGAGGAATTACAAAAATCGATTGATAAGGTTCTTGAGTTCCCCATTCCGGTCATCATTGTAACATCGGGTAATAAACCACCGGATTATTTAATTCAGGTGGCAACACGTAGGTACATTCCTGTTATTACTACTTCAATCCAAACAACAGATTTTAGTCATTTATTAGCAGACTATCTTCAAAGACAATTCGCATTACATGTATCTATTCATGGTTCACTGGTGGATGTATATGGGATTGGGATTTTATTTACAGGTAGAAGTGGAATTGGGAAAAGCGAAATTGCAATGGACCTTGTTGAAAGAGGTCATCGGTTGGTAGCAGATGATTTGGTGATTGTCACACGGAAATCGGAAGACGTTCTTATCGGTCATGGTACTGAAAATTCTGAACACATGATGGAGATTCGCGGTGTTGGTCTCATAGATGTAAAAAGGATGTTTGGAATCCGGGGCGTTAGAATGCAAAAAAGAGTTGAGGTAGAGGTTCACTTAGAAGATTGGGATGAATCTAAAGAATATGAAAGGATTGGTCTTGATGATAAGATGGTAGACATATTAGGTGTAGATATACCTCAAGTTGTTTTGCCTATAAATCCTGGTAAAAATATTACAGTTATTTCAGAAACGATTGCAATGAATCAGCTTCTAAAAACATATGGCTATCATACAGCAAAAGAGTTTAATAAAAATTTACAAAAACGAATTAAAGCAAAAAAAGCCAGTCCTTTGGCAAGCGACCATGATTATTTGGAAAAAGATTTTGAATGAAAGAAATACTTAGTTTTATAATTACTCACGGAAACCTGGCGGACGAATTAAACAAGGTTTCTCAAAAATTCTTGCCAACAGAGGTGTCCACTTATACGTACTCAAATCAAAAAGACAGTATAGAGAAAATTGTTAGTGATACTTCTGAAATAATAATTGAAAGTAAAGCGGATAATATAATCATATTCGTAGATCTTATGGGTGGAAGCTGTTGGCATGCAGCAATGACGCTGAAAAAAAATTTTGAAAAAGTTTCTATAATTACAGGAGTCAACATCCCTTCCCTGGTTTCATTTTCTACTAATTTTAATAAATTAGAGTGGTCAGATTTGATTGAGAAAATCGAAGTTGACTCAAAGAAAGCCATACGGGCAATAAAATAAATGGATATTCAACTTATTCGAATTGATGACCGTCTTATTCATGGACAGGTTGTAATAACCTGGGCAACTGCACTAAATTCCGAATCAATTTTACTATGCGATAATTCGGTTTACGAAAATGATTGGGAGAAAGAACTTTACTTATCGTGTTCCCCTGAATATTTAAAAATTACGATTCTCAATGTAGCTGGAACTGCAAAAATTCTTAAAGATAATTCTCAAGATTTTTCTAAAACAATTATGCTTGTAAATGGCCCTGAAGTAATTGAAGAATTGCTGGCTATGGGTGTTGACTTAACTAATATAAATGTGGGTGGAATTCACTTTAAGGAAGGAAGGGATAGCTTTCTTTCATATTTATATTTAAACAAAAATGAGAAGGAGTCTTTTAAACGTTGCATGGATAAGGGAATAAGTTTTGAGTGTTTGGATGTACCGACAGGTAATAAAGTAGATTTATGCAGTTTGATAAAATAGAAAAATCATAAAAAACGGGTTGCATCGTTATTTTGATATCTGTATATTCCATGCTCTGAAAAACACTGGCGTCTTAGCTCAGTTGGTAGAGCAACGGACTGAAAATCCGTGTGTCCCCAGTTCAATTCTGGGAGACGCCACAGTCATAGCAAGGGTTTACAGCATTTTGTTGTAAACCCTTTTTTGTTAAGTCGCTAATACGTCGCTATTTAATACATTCTTTTGGATGACATTTGTTCTTTGTGAGAAGTAGAGAGGTGAGCATATCTGAGGGTAGTTGTAAAACTGCTATGACCTACAATTTCTTTTACGGTAGTAAGTGGAACGCCATTCATTACTAAGTGGGAAATATATGTATGACGAAATGTGTGACAGCTTGCCCAGGACAAACCAATTTCATTTAATCTTTTTGATATCTTTCGACTGACCCACCATGAAGACCATTGCTTTCTATTAGTAGGACCGAATAATAAATTATCATTCCGTTTTGGAATTTTTTTCAACAGCTTTTTCAATTGTTTGTCTTCTATATAAGAAATTATACGGTGTTTCTTTGCTTTGGTACCAGAGCTTGGAATAGTGATCATTTGTCTTTTCAGATCTATATTGCTCCATCTGAGTACTAATGCTTCTTTTAGTCTGGCACCTGTTAACAAGTAAAACTCAACAATCCACTGAAATGGATCATCGTTAAAAACCTCGCGCACTTTTTGAATTTCCTCAACCTCAAGAAATTTTGGTAACTCACTTTCAGGAACCCGAATTGGCTTCACTTTAGTAAAAACAGATTGTGAAAGATAATTTCTCTCTTTTGCCCAATTGAAAATGGCCTTCAGATGCCGGAATTCCAAGTTTATAGTCTCAGGGCTTATCGTTCGTAGCCTAAAATTACGATAATTCTGAACATCAGAAATACTTATATCTGATATGTAGGTATCGCCAATGTATTCGAGAAATGTTCTCAAAACGAGCTCTTCTCTTTCAATACTACGCTCGGCTTTTGTAGATGATGAATTCTTTAAATATTCACTTTGAAGAGTTGATAATGTTATTTTTTTTAGCTCGTTAATCCCAGCATCAGTTTTACTTTGTTCGGTAACAAACTTATGAAGGATTTTTTCTGCAGTTCGTTTATCGCAACTGCCTATCGTCTTCATAAGATGTTTCTTTCCTTTATAGTAATCAATAACCCAGACTATTTTTCCGGATTTATATTCACGTTTCCTCAATGATGCCATTAAATATCTCCATTTACTTTTACTAATTCTCGATTTTCATTTATAAGATTCTCCACTTGGTCATATGTGAAATGAATAGAAGACCGTCCAAAACGAACACATTCAATATTGCCAGATTTGATCCAGCGGAAGAGAGTGTTGTAGTGAATATTTAATATTTTAGCTACTTCTTTAGCCGGTTTTGTTAGTTCTTCCGTTCCAGGCCAATAGCTTATTTTATGATCTCTATCCATTATTCTTATTCCATAAAAGAAGGGCTGGTGAAATACCAGCCCTTCATTAGGTTTGGTTTATAATGATGCAAGCAAACCGTCTTCGTCAAAGGATGAAAGTTCTTCCTTCTTTCTCTCAATGAGTTGGATTTTGCGAGAGTTCAATTTTTCTCTCTTAATTTCCATCGCCTTGAGATTCTGTTTTTCATCCAAGTAGATAAGGAGCCTCCTTTCTTTGGCTTTAGGTTCAGTGGCTGCCTCAAAAGCTTTCTTAGCTGCTTCAATGACCTTCATACATTTTTCAATGTATTTGTCAAGCCTTTCGAGGTGGAATTCTACCTGCCCGATATGTGGTGAGCGTTCGACAGTTGCCTTTGTCTTAGTACCCTTGTTAGATCGAAGCGGGAATACTTTCTCAAATTTTTCCCGATCGATGAAAGATTGACGACCTTCTCGGTGGATACAATCACCGTATTTAGCCTTTAGTGTGCGGATGCTAATGCCAACGTCGGCTGAGAAGGCGGTTAAAAGTAAGTGGTTCATCATGAACTCCTTTGTTTCTGTTTTGACCTGGAGTTATTTCCATGTCATTTTTTTCATAACAAACATAAAGGAGCTGTGTGATTGAGTGGGTTGTTTTGAATAAAATTTATATGGTAATATTAAAACAAGGGTGAAAAAATACTAATTAAGTGGTTGATATTTAACACTTTGTGGAAACAAATGAATTTGAGATTTGTGCAGATTATAGAGGCAATTACGGTTATTTTTTACGAATATGCGTGGTGAATTTATTTTTTGTTTGGATATACTCTAGATTGTCTTCTGTTCTTGGTTTGTATTTACTGGCTTTTTCAATAAAAGTCCTTGAATCTCGATAGGTTAAACTATTAATTTTAATGTTTACCCTTTTATAATCAATTTCTTTTACACTTTTTAACTGTTTATGAAAATTCCACACCCATTCATCTCTAGTGATTTTCAGAAAATCAAAATTTCTTTTCCTAAACTTAATTTCTTTAAATCTTCCCAGTTTCAAATAAAAAGTTTTTATGAGAAACTCTGATTCTAGGAGGTGTCGTTGACCACCTTTTTTTCTTTTTCCTTTTATTTCATTTTCATTAAATCGATAAATTGTTTGATGACTAACTAAATTAAACATAAGATCCGCAACCGATTGAGTGTTTTCTTCACCAAAAAGACCAAATAGTTTAAAATGGTGTAAAAAATTAAGAACTTTGCTCGGCTCAAAAAACGAATCTGAATCAAAATTCAAAGAAAAAGGTGAAATATTATCCGCCCCAACACATTGCCAGTACTTCTCCAATGTTAATAACATTAATTGTATTATGTTACTTTCATTGTCTTTATTTTGATCTTTTATAAAAAATCCCCAATCGAATAATTGCTTAATACTGAAATGAAGATTATCATATTTTTCTAATTCTTTTGTATTTAGATTTAAATTATACCTATTTAGAAATTTGCTTATGACTTCTTCATTATTAAGGTTATTTATTTCCTCAATATTTTTATTTTTTTGACTCTCAATGTCTTTTTTTTCAGATAATATGATGTTTTTAATATCATCCCTATTCGACATACCAGTATCCATAATTCTATTATATATATTATAGTAGTCTAAAGTCATACTATCATATTTCAGATTTATATCTGAAATTATTACATTTTTTAACGAGTCAATTTTATTGAGTAACATATCTTTTGGCATCTCAAACCGTTTCCCAAACCTTATTTCAAACCAGGTACGAAAAAGATATAGCCAAATTATTTCATTAAGGGTATAACGATCTACGGTTATAATAGACATGTGGTTTCCAGCTTTTATTTAGTGTTTGCCGTATGGAAAATTAGCTTAATTTAAGAAAATTCCAGAACACTTGACATATGGAATGGATGTAATTATACTATAATAGTTGATTCTCAACTTTATTTCTTAGTGAATAGAATTGCCCTGGTTTCCAGGGTTTTTCTTGACCCAAAATCGTCTTAATTTCTAAACAATTAGGAGCTATATATGTACCAAAACGTCTGTACAATGTGCAGAAAACTATTTAATACAGAAGACCGCAAGAACTATTTGTGCAAGAGTTGCAAAGCTGATTACAACCGAAAATATTATATGAAAAACAAACTAAATACGCCAAATGCGTATCGAAACAGACACTTAAATGAGGTAAAAAACATGACTAAAAAATGAAACCAAGAGAACTATTTTTTCAAGCTGGTGATGAGCGATATTCGCTGCAATCCAATGATGGAGATTATTATAAACAGAATGGAACTGTGGATGAAAACGTATTTAACCAGCATCTACAAGGCATCATTACAATGGGTGCCTATACAACCTACCAAAACAACTGCCTGTTCGGCGTTTGGGATATTGATATTAACAAATATTTTTATTCTAAACATGAAGATCCAATAGGCGCTTTTAAAGAATACAAAGATGATATAATACATATTCTAAAACAGTTTGATGAGTACTTAAAGGATTATCCGCATTATTTTGAATTCAGTGGACGAAAGGGTGCCCATGTCTGGGTGTTCTTTGAAAAACCACTACCATCAGAAGATGTTTTTGATTTCTTAACAACTATTGAAGAAAAGATTTATTTTAGAAGACAGATCTTTCACATAGAAAAATTCCCTAAACAAGCCACAACTTCAGGAGATGGTAATTTAATAAAACTACCTCTTGCCATTCACAGAGTATCAGGTCACCGGGCTTATTGGTGTAATCCGGACTTGGAACAAGTTGATTTGAAATGGGAAGATATAGAGAAGATAAAAAAACTCAAAGAAAGTAAAAAAAAGCAGAAATATAAGGGAAATAAACACGTACCTAAACCAGGAATTAACGGTAAAGTAGAATTCATTAAATCTACACCAGAAGGTTTGGAGCGATTGGAAAAACGCTGTGTAGCTTTGAGGAATGCGCGACCGGAAGGAACAACAGAATCCAATAATTGGCATATATTTGTTGGTGCGGTGTTTGGCCGGTTGAACCTTACCGAGAAAGTGCATGAAGCTTTTAGAAGTAATGCCTTCGACTACAACGAGCAAACCACCAGTTACCATTTATCAAAACTAATGAGTGGTATGGGTAATCATCATCCGATTGGCTGCAAGTTTGCCGTTGATAATGGATTTTGCAATCATCCCTGCCGCACGGTAACCCCATTTGATCATTTGAAAGACAGCTATCCCATGTTTGTGGATGATGTCCAGGACAAAAGCTCAAACTTTGTCAGTACTTCTACAAACCCACCATTGTTTAGCCTGGCAAGCGCATCTGTAAACCTGAACAAACAGATGGCGGATATTTATTCTGCTGACGTTGTTCCACAAGCACAAAAAGCCATTAAGGTTTATCAGGATATTTTTGCCATGAATGATCAAAGTACAGCCGGCAATGCGATTGTATTGAACACGATTCCCGGTGGTTTTAAAACTACAGCTACAGTTGAAATGGTGGTTGACGCACTTAATGAGGATAAAGAATTTGGGGCTATTATTGTGGTGGAACGCAACAGGGATGTGATTAGGATTGCCGAAGAGATCAATAATTCCTTTGGTATGTTTGGCCCGGCCTATCCTTTCTATGGTTACGATCCTGAAAATCCACAAGATTGCCTGCTAGGCCACAAGTCATATAAGGCAGGGATGTGTGATAAGAAAAACTGCTCAATACCGATGACAAAATGCCGCGTTAAGATGAACCATCTGATCCAGTATAATTATCGGGTTGTTGTAATGTCCCACCAGCGTCTTAAGATGTATGGTTCTGAAATGAAGCGTTTCCAGAATTGGCATAATTCGATGAGTTCAAAATTCAGAAGAACACATTTGATAATCGATGAACAACCTCCGCTGTTGGAACTTATGCGCTTTGATAGTGACACTCTGAATAACTTCTTGTCCGTTTTGCCAAACTTAGACAATGGTGTTCAGTATGTGCAGGATTATACACAACCCGTTCTTGATTTAATCAAAAACATTGATGGAAGAACAAACGCCAGGGAAGTAATTAAACCACAAGAGGTCCCTGAGTTTAAATTTGATGCACGTTTTGAGAATAGTTGGAAAGACTATACCCTTGACATGGCTTCGCTTAATGGACTTCCTGTGGCCCTTGAGAGTGTTTATAATTATGGCGGGATCTATATCAAAAAGAACCTGGGCGGCTTACCGGAAATATCTACCGGTTACTACTTAAACAATAGCTGGGACTTTGACCGCACAATTATTCTAGATGGTACAGCTGATATTTCACAGAGGTATAAATCAACAGTTTTTGACAAGGTCTATGTTCCTCAGCTTCATACCTATGAGCATTTGACCTTCAAGTACTATAATAAATTTAACCTCAGTCGCAGCACATATGAGAAAAAAGAAAACCTGATTCCGGGTTTGGTCTCTGATATTAAGGAGGTTATTAAAAAACGCAATAAGGTGTATGTAGTGGTTTATAAGGAAAACATGGAATCTTATGCGAAAGAATTTACACCTGAGATAGAATCAGGAAAAGTAGTCCTGAGAACTTTTGGTTCTACCCGTGGTGATAATTCCATGCGTGATTGTGATACTATCATATTTACAGGACTGATACATAAAGGTGAACTCAACTACCTGAGTGAGAGCCTGGTCTTGAACCAGGATTACTCCATGAACCTGAATGCCCAGAAACACCGTAAATCCCGAAAGTTCAAAGACCGTAATACTGAAATCATAAAAATGTCTTCCTGGTTAGAGGATTTTGTACAGGAAGTTTACCGGACACGCTTGCGTAGTCATAACCTGCAACAAGATGTTCAGGCTTATCTAATAGTTAGTGACCCTGATTTCCTTAATCTTATCGAAGGATATTTTGAAGGCTGTAAAATGGAAGAATGGGAGCCAAAAGAGATTTCAAAAGCCAGACTTACGGGTATAGCGGAAGAGATTGTTGAACAGGTAATCAACAGGGTTAAAGAAGGGGAGAGTAAGATTCCTAAAAACTCATTGGGTTTAAATTCTGATACCTTGAAGAAGACTCTGAATAGAAATCCAGAGATTGAAGAAATCTTAAATGATGCAGGAATTGAAATTCATAATAAGAACTTCGCAAAGGGGACAGTTTCTATATAATATAGAGTAGTAATTGTCCCCTTTGGAACAGAACGAAAAAACAAAAGAGTTGCAGTTTCTATATAATCATAGAGTAATAATTGCAACGCTTCTAGCAAGAATAATTAATTAATAAACCTAGGACCGAATAAATATGGAACAACTTAACGCATGGGACAAATGGCTTGAGACCAAAACCCCTATAAGGAAACGAAAACACAATTACCCAAAAATAAGAAAGAAAGGCATTCACAAAAACTCTCAAAAATATCAACTATTGCAAGAATATTCTGAGTCATATATAAAGGAGACCTGGATTAAGCATGGAATATACATGGCAGGTGAAATTTTGGATGCATCTCCAAAAGTAATCTGGCACCTGGCAAGAGAAAAAGGTTGGAAACGCCCCTTGCCAGATTTTTTAGCATTGGCTGCCCAGACGGGCAATTGGAAGATCACAGAGAACTATTATATTGAGGAAGAGAAAGATGAAAATATATTGGGTTAGGAAAAGAATTTTCAAATGTGCTACAGATGAATTTGATGATTATTATAATTGGATTAATGAAAACTTCATAGTCTACGATTTCGGAGATTTTCACTATTCCGAGTTGGGAGTAGACCTGCTGGTTTACTATCTTGAAAGGGATGATTTACTGCCCAGTAGTCCTTACAAGCAAATACATGATTGGCAAAGCAATCGAAGCAATGCACCGGCCGATGCCATTAGCTGGGAAAATTAATAATTTTCAGTTAAGTCTTTAAAAAACAATGGAATAAGCCTTTTTTGAAAGTACTTTTTTGTATTCGAACGACATACTTACGGTACTCTTATGTACTCCAACGACACACTTAGAGTATGTTAATGTACTCTAACAGTATGCTTAAAGATAGAATAACTTGCAAAAGCCGATTCATTTGAATCGGCTTGTTATTTGTAATATTCGAAACTTTAACTACCTATTTAAAGAATTAGATACGCGGGAATGCCAGATCGTTAATATTTATTTACCAATATTGTATAGCTAATCATTCAACTCAACATCAGATGCTATTTCTTTACCATCATCATTTTTCACAATTTTATATTTAACTTGATCACCAGGTCTTAAATCATTAAAATCAACGCCATTAACTGACTGGTGATGGAAAAAAAGGTTATCCGGTGATCTTTTAATAAACCCATAACCATTTTTTATATTTAGGATTTCACCTGACCCCTTGTTTGCGCTAATATTTTCTTTGATTCTTTCAAATTTTTGTTGCATAAAAATATTGTTGATTTGAAATGAACCTTTAGAAACCCTATTGTCAATTTCTTCATGCATAGAGATTGGATATGTAACGACTTCTAATAAATCTTGAGCGGTTCTTGTTGTTCTCTTCTTTCCATTATCATCGTTGTAACTGAAGTCCCAAGACAATAACATTACTCTGGTTCCTAATGTGTTTAACTTGCGGATTAAAGGTGTATAATCGCCGTCAGAAGCAACTAGAACCAAAACATTAAATCGCTTATAAAAAGCTAATTCAAATGCTTCAAGGGCAAGCCAGACATCAATTCCTTTTTCGTGTTTTATTCCTGATACAGATGTTCTTATTGGTAAGTAATGAGTTGTAACACCCTCTTTCATTAATACATCATCGAAAAGCCTATCATAATAAAGAGAATTTGATTTCTCTGCTGCTTCACGGGCGTTTAATCTGCCACGAAAATAGTGAGAGTCAACAATTTGACAATGTCGATAACCAGATGAATCACCTTCAACTTCTGCTACTTTATGTCTTATATAATCATGTAATCCAGAAACACTTATACGAGCTTTTCTTTCATGAACATAAGCGTAATAATTACTAACATGCAGGAAGTAATTACCATCATAAAACACACCAATTCGGGTCAATTTGTTTTGTTTATCTAAATTCATATTACTCCTTCCGGCTTAACTGATATAAGAGTTTTAAACACGAATAAGCTAATTACCCTACACTAAGCCCCTATAAAAGCTTAGTGGAAAAATAAAAATTGTTGAAGACAGAATTCGACTCCTCTTTTTACTATATATAATACTAACCTAAAAACGTTTAAAACACAATAAAAATCTAACTTTTATTGTGTTGTGTACAAAGTCACCCCTTTAAACTTCTTCATCACTAATGGAAAGATTAACTTCAAGTCAGGATTAAATTTATACCTTTTAGCAGTATACTCATTTCGGTTTTAGCTAATTAAACATTTTAAATAGTTATAAATCCATGACACTTCTTTTCAGGTAACAAATACTACTTTAGTAAGTAACAAGTGTTACTTTGTTTAGCTGGAAACAGCATTCAAAGCCTATTCTTTCGTTTGGCACAGCCGTTGTAATATAAGCTTCCAAAAAACAAAACATTAATTGGAGGATACAATGAGCAATACAGCCAAACAAAACATTCTTAATATTAATGATGCCACTTTGAGCATAGATGAATCACTAAGACAGGTGACATTAAACAAACTAAATGTAAATACGCCTGAATTCTTTCATTTAATCAATAAGCAGGAAACGCCCGCCGAACAAATCCAGGAAGCACGGAAAGTAATTGCGATTGGTTCTTTTGTGAAATCTAAAGTGGAAATGGTAATGGATACTGATTTTATTGAATCGCGAGTTAAGGATATGACCCATGGTTTCCAATCGCAGATGCAGCTAATTCAAAAAGAAATGATTCAGGAAGTTGATAAAAACTTTGATCCTGCCCAGAAAGAAAGTTATACAGCACGTATGAACCGCTTCTTCCAGGAAAAAAGCCGTGAATTTAATGAGGCAGCTGAAAAGGCTATTGGTGAGCTAATCAATCAAAACAAGCTTGTAAAAGAAAAAATTCAAGGCTCATTAGATCCCGACATCAAAAGCAGTTACCTAGGGCAGTTGATAGACTTTGTTGATACCTTTAAAGGAGATATCGAAAAACGCTTTGATGTAAAACAGGCAGGCAGTTTAACCCATGATCTTAAAAAAATGCTGGTTGATCAATTCGGCAAAGATGGCGAGTTACTTCAATCCGTTGAAAAGAGGTTTTCACTGGATAGCTCAGATTCTTTTGCCAGCCAGGTGTTTAAGAAGCTGGAAGACATAAAACAGGAAGTTAAAGCAACAAAAAGTGCTGCTGAAGCTGAAGAGTTGATAATCCAATCAACACCCAAAAAAGGATTTGCCTTTGAGGATGTGTTGGAAAATACGCTCGAAGATTTAGCAGCCACCCGTGGAGATATTGTTGAAAATTTAAGCACTACAGCAGGTGATGTTACCCGCAGTAAAAAAGGGGACTTTAATTACACGATTAGCTCTATAGGTAAAAAGATTGCCATCGAAGCCAAAAGCAAAGCAATGCCAGCCCTTAAAAATGTATTGGTTGATATAAAGCTTACCAAAGAAAATCGTAATGCTGACTACGTTATCTACCTAACTGAGCATGAAGATCAGTTACACAAACAGGTGGGTCTGTTCCAGGAATATGATGATGATAAATTGATTACCCATTTTGGTTTATTGGAAATAGCACTGAAAGTTGCCGTTTCGAGATTGATATTGGAAAACAATGAGATTGATGGCATCGACAGGTCAGAAGTAGAAAATGAAATTAATGCCATCATCAATTCTATTAAAAGCTTTCGCAGTATTAAAACCGCTGCCAATAATATCCACAAAGAAGCAGATAAAATCCTTTCGCAAAGCACAATCATAAATGATGAAGTCAGCGCAGCTGTTGCAAATCTTAACACAATAATTTTAGACAATTAGGAGGTTAACATGAGTGACTACACAGATATAACAATTATTCTGGACAGGTCCGGGTCGATGGAAGAAATTCATGAAGAGACTATCCTCGGTTTCAACAACTTTATTGGAGAGCAGCAAAAACTGGATAAGAAGGCTACTTTGACTTTAGTGCAGTTTGATCATGAATATGAACGCGTTTATGAAGCCAGGGATTTAAAGAAAATTGGTTCACTGAATTATAAATCTTACCAACCTCGTGGGACCACAGCACTACTGGATGCTATTGGCAGAACAATTATTGACACGGATAGCAGGGTATCTGAATTCAAACCCGAGAAAGTGGTGGTGGTAATTATTACGGATGGTTATGAAAATGCCAGCACGGAATATAATCGAAATCTAATATTCAGTATGATCGCTAAGCATAAGAAATGGGATATTATATTTTTGGGCGCTAACCAGGATGCAATTAAAGAAGCGGGTGATCTTGGGATAGCAAGTGACAGCAGCTTAACCTTTCAGTGTGATAATGATGGTATTTCTGATGCACTTCTTGCTGTGTCTGAAAACATTTCAGCGTTACGCCAGAAAAAACACAAAATACGTTTTACAGATGATCAGAGAAATAAACAAAAAAGATAACAAATATAATAGGGGGTAGTATGCCTTTAGATTATGAAATTATCGAAGCTCTGGACATTCACTTAGGTGAGTACTGGTCTTATGTAAATGTAATTCCACTATTTGATATAAGTATATGTACAGTCGGTTATTTTTAATTTGAAAACCCCTTTTAATAAATAAGCTTAACGATTAGATTATAAAAAAGACATTTTCATTTTTTTAGGTGAATATTGGTCTTTGTATAATAGAGCAAACAAGAAATTAAATCGAATTTGAAATGCCAAAGACTAATTTACAAAACTATGCATTTACCTTTACGGCAGGTGGTCTGTTGCTGGATGAGATACTTTCATTGCTTGACTATCTAATTGAAAATCGAGTTAATGAGTTAAATGATGCGATCAAGAAAAACGATATCCTTAAAACAAATGCAATGGCATCACGGGTCAGAATTGTAACTGAAATTCGTCGTAGATATAAAGCGGTCGATTCATGGGTCTGGACGTTTCTTAAGAATAGTAACCTTGATGAGCAAAAATTAATTCTGTTTTTTGTGATGCTCAAGGCAACACCCATTTTTTTTGATTTTCAAAGTGAAGTCATTCTAGAAAAATGGCGTTCAAGAGATCTTCATTTAGATAAAAATGATGTACTTTATTTTTTTGATAAAAAAACCCAAGTTTATCCAGATATAGAAACAAGAACAGAAGCAACTAGAACCAAAGCAGCAACAGTAATAGTGCGAATACTTAGAGAAAGTGGCATACTAGTAAAAAACACAATCAATCAGCCTCAGGCAGCGGATTATTTTTGGAATTATTTTATTAAACATGATGAAGCCTGGTTTCTCGAGTTAGCCTTGCTGCCACAACATCAACGCAAAGAATTAATGGATAACTATGAAGATTGAAGATCTTTTTATTGAATTAGCTGACAAAGATTTCCAGGAACCTTCAACTGGTAATCTATTTTTCCCAGCATACATTTATCAATACGATCCTAAAAAAGAGTATGAGATCAGGCAAAGTATAGCTGATCTGCATGGTAGGTTAATCAGGCCGGATATTTATGTTGATTGCCTTATTCTCAATATCTTTGATGAATTTATTACTTATTTGCGTGAACAGGAGCTGCTTGGAGAATCATTGTTGGAGCTGATTTTAGCACAAGAAAAAGAAGATCCTGAAGAAGCCCTGGGCTTACTTAGCGAACATGCCCACAGTGATGTCTTTCTTGAATATCTGCATAACACGGCCACAAAACATTTTAATTTCCCTGCAAAATATAAAAAAGTCTATCTGCTGCTTCATGGCTTTGGCTCAATATATCCTTATTTAAGGTCGAGTGAATTTCTGAAGAATTTTGAAAAACATTTATCCGGGGCAGGCTATAAGCTTATAGTTTTTTACCCCGGTGAATATAAAAACAAATACTATCATCTGTTTAATATGATCAACGACGATAATATTTATCGCGCCACATTGCTAAACCCAAAAGTGTGAGAGGAAAATGAAACTAAAGGAATTATACAGCAAATCAATTGATCGCCAGGTTAATCCAGCCGTTGTTGTTGGAAAACAAGATGCTGAAACCATCAAAATTGAAATAAATGAATATGTTTTCACCAAAGACCTGGTCGATAACCTATATCGCTTTTTACATGATATAGTCCATAAACAAGACGCTAAAACCAGTATCTGGATCAGTGGCTATTATGGCTCCGGAAAATCACACTTTATCAAATATGTTTATTACTGTTTGAATCCGCAGACATCCGAACAGGCAATCGATCATTTTATTAAAAATGCCGCAGAAGTGGCAGATGCTTTTTCAGATGCAACGCCATCCAATATCAAAATACTGAAAAATAAAATCGCTGAGTATGAGATTGATACAATTATTTTTAATATTGATGCCGTTTCGGGACAAAAAAATGAAAAGGAAAAAATCACCAAAATTTTTCTAAATCAGTTTAATGCCTTTCGAGGATTTAATAGTACAAATATTGCCTTAGCTTTATTACTGGAAAAACATCTGGATGAAGTTGGTTCTTTTAAGGACTTTAAAAAGGACATTTATCAAAAATTTAAAAAAGAGTGGAAAACAGATGCATCCACTTTGGTTTCTCTAAAATTAACAGATGTGTTGAATATTGCTCAAAAATATGATGGCGATATTGATCTTGATTCTTTACGAGCAAAATTAAAATCACCGGATGATATTACCATTAAAGATACACTTATCCCTGAGTTTAAAGATTATTTAAGCAAAAAAGACGATAATTACCGCCTGGTGTATATGGTGGATGAAGTCAGCCAATATATTGGTGTTAATACAAACTTGCTGCTAAACCTGCAAACGATAGTTGAAGAGATCAGCGCGGATTGTGATAATAAAATCTGGTTGGCTTGTACAGCACAGCAGACGCTTGACCAGATAATTGACAGCACCGAAATACACGGTGAAGATTTTGGCAAAATCCTGGGACGTTTTGAAACACGTATTTCTTTACAGAGCCAGGATGCCGCTTATATCACACAAAAAAGAATTCTGGATAAAAATTCTTCAGGTACCGAAGAGCTGATACAGTTCTATGATAAAAATAAAGATACAATTGATAATCAATACGTTTTTAATCATGAGTTATATAGCAGTTATGTGAATCGAGATCAGTTCCTGCTAGCTTATCCTTTTTTACCATACCAGTTTAGATTGATTGCCGACGTCTTTGATTCGTTCAGCGGTATTGGTTATGTAATTAAGGAAGTAAAAGACAACGAGCGCTCGGTACTTGCTATAACACATAGCACCGCTTTGAACAGCAGCAACGAAGAGGTTGGTCACTTTATACCATTCGATGCCTTTTTTAATCAACTCTTTCAACGCAACCTGACCCATCATGCCCGTGGTATTATTGATCGTGCCAGCAAGCTTCAGTCTGTTCAAGAAGATGGTTTTGCAAAACGGGTGGTTTACACACTTTTTATGATTGCGAATCTTTCTGATACTAAGCGGATAACTTTCCCTGCAAACCTGGATAACCTGACGCTGCTTTTAATGGATCAGCCGGATGTTAATAAACTTGAACTGCAGAACCGTATTGAAAAAGTGCTGGACCTATTGATTAAAAACAGTATCATCAGCCCGGAGAATGGTGACTATCGATTCTTTAAAGAAGATGAGATTGAAGTAGCTGCTTTAATCCAGAATCAGATTATAAATAGAGAAGACCGTATAACTGCTATTTGGGAAGATATTGTTATTAATATTCTTTCACTTCAACGACGTGTATCTTATGGATCAAATAATTTCAGCCTCTCTCTCAAAGTAGATGAAAAGTATATCTTTAAGGGAGGTGATATTTATGTATTTATATCCGCTTTTGAAAACACAACTCCTGCTCAGAAGGCTCTCACCAATAATAAGAATGATCTCGTCGTCTGTATTAATGAATGGTTTTTTAATCATCCGGAAATTCTCAGTGAAATCGAGCTTTTTACAAAAACTAAAAAATACATAAGACAAAATTCGGATTCAGCAACCGGTACACGTAAACAAACGATTGAAATGTTTGGCAACAAAAACAGCAACCGTAAAACGGATCTGATTAAAACATTCCAGACAAAATTTATTGAGACGCCTTTTATATCCGGGCAGCAGGTTATTAATCCTGCCGATTTAAGTAGTAGAGAACCGGCTAAACGTTTTGCTGAGGTTCTGCAAGGTCATTTTAGTGAGATATATAAAAAAAATAAACTGGCCCCGTCTTATACCAATGATGAACTTAAAAAGCAGGCCATGACCCATTCCCAAACTAGTGCCGATAAAACACTTACAACGGGTGAATCTGAAATTGAGAATTACCTGAACACCTATGGCCAAATAATGACCGTGGAAGATTTGATTAAAAACTTTCTTAAGCCTCCTTATGGCTGGAAAGATACATCCTCCATTGGTCTTCTGTTAAAGCTTGGTTTAAAACGCAAACGCCAATTTGAGTGGCGTAACCAGCCAATAGATTTTAAGGAATTTGTTGAATACGCACTAAAAAGCAATGAACGCAACGCTATTGTTATCAAAGACATTGTTGAAGTCGGCGAGTTGGAAGTTCAGGATGCTAAGCGTGCCTACCTGTCCATCTTTAATGAGCAATTATCGGATCAAACCGATTCCTATATTGTATTTGATCGGCTGAAAAGCAAATTAAGCATTACAGCAAAAAAGTACGCGTCTTATGAAGACAACTACAGCATGAAACCTTTTGGTAAACATTTTCATGAAATAGGTAAAGTGCTACGTGAATGGTTGGAAATCCGCGAACCAAAACAACTGTTTGATAAGGTTATTGAACGCAAAGATGATATTAGAGAACTGAATGATACCTGTAAGGATGTCATCGAGTTTATTGATCATCAATATAAAAATTATGAAACTATTCAGAAATTTGAGCGGCAAAACCGTCAGAATTTTGAGGTGCTTGATGTGGCTGAAAAAGCAAACGCGGAAAGCCTGAGTGATTATCTGGAGAAAGAAGACCGACCTGGTGACCGCTTCCCACAAATGAAAAAGATCTATGAAGAGATTCAAAACAGCATCAAAGATCAATCCAAAAATTTACAAAAAGAAACACGATCAGCCTATGCCGATATTTTTGTTGAACTGGATAATAAAGCGACTGAACTAAAAGTAGCAGATGTTTCCGGTTATTATGACAAGACGTCAAAACTGGCTGAAATTGACAAGGAAACAAATCTGACACACTTGCAGCTCTTAAAAGCCAATGCAGGAATGTTTAGAACAGACGCTGTTGAGCAGATTATTAAAGCAAGCCAAAAAGATCCTGAAAACAAGAAACAAATTGAACGTTTTGATATAAAGGCAACGCAAATTGCCAGCGAAGAGGAACTTGATTTACACCTGAATTGGTTACGCAGTGAGCTAATGAAAAAGTTGAAAGAGAATAAAATTATTCTCCTGGTTAAGGAATAGTTGCTGTCATTCTGAACGGAGTGCAACGCAGGGAAGAATCCCATTGTTTTTGGCTGAGGCTTTCGCGGCTGGGATCCTTCGTGCCTCAGGATGACAAACATGGTTCAAGGGATGCTGAAACAAGTTCTGCATGACGATAATAATCCAAAAAAAGGAATTTATGAACACCAACAAACTAAAAACATTTGCCCAGGAAGCCCGCCAACTATTAATGCAAGGGGTAGAAAACCGCCTGCGCTATTGGGGGTTTGACGAAAAAGGGCAGACGCTGGAAGACCTGCAACCGACCAAAGGCGGCTATATTTTTCGTGAGCAGGTGTTCGATGATCCTGATGTACCAAAGAAATGGCAAAACCTGAAAAGAGCAGTGCAAAGGCATACAGCCAAAGATATCGTTGAAGAAGCGGCCTACACCTGGTTTAACCGCCTGGTGGCCATAAAAATCCTGGAAGAAAACAATTACATCCCACCTGTGCTGCATTATGTATCCGCTGAACTGCAGGAACCGCTGCTGTTAAGTCATGCCCGTAAAGGACAGGCGGATTTCCTGAAATCCAATGAAAAAGCCAAGCTGACCGGCGCCTTACTGGAAAATGAAGACGAACAGGCCTTTGCCTTACTGTTAAGCAGCTATTGCAAAAGCCAGCCTTTGCTGAAACGTGTTTTTGGCATCATCGATGATTATACCGAATTGTTGTTACCCAATAACCTGCTCAGCAGCAATGGCATTATCGAACTGCTCAACAACACGCCATCCATCGAAGAGAGCGATTATAAGGAACTGGAGCTGATTGGCTGGCTCTACCAGTTTTACATCTCCGATAAGAAAGACGACGTGTTTGCCGGTTTTAAGAAAAACAAAAAAGCCCGCGCCGAAGATATCCCCGCTGCCACACAGATTTTTACACCCAAGTGGATTGTAAAATACCTGGTGGAAAACACGGTGGGACGCATCTGGCTGGACCGCTATCCCGATAGTCCTTTAAAACAGCAGATGAAATACCTGGTGGAACCAGCCGCTGAAAACCGCCAAAAAGATGAACCCATAATAAACGATGTAAGCGAGCTCAAAGTGCTGGATCCGGCTGTGGGCTCCGGGCATTTTTTGCTGGTGGCTTTTGACCTGCTGCTGGAGATGTACAAAGAAGAAGGTTACACCCCGCGTAATGCGGCGCAGCAGATTATACACAACAACCTGTTTGGACTGGATATCTGCAAACGGGCAGCGCAGCTGGCCAACTTTGCCGTGCTACTCAAAGCAGCGCAATACAACCCGGATATTTTAAACGGCGACCTTAAACCCAACATTTTTGCCATGCCCGAACCACGCGCCTTTAGCAGGCAGGATGTCTATGACTTTTTAGGCGAACAAGGCACGGCCTATGCCGATGAACTGGAAAAGGCTTTATTAGAGATGCAGCAGGCCCAGAACATTGGCTCCGCTTTGATTCTGGACCTGAGCAAACCGGCCCATGCTTTTATAAAACAACGCCTGCAGGAATTACAACAACAGCAGCAAAAGGGACAACTGGATTTAGCCTGGCAAGCTTTTTATGCGGTTTTCGCTTCTTTTATAGAACCAGTTCTAATACTTACCGATAAATTCCATGCTGTAGTGGCCAATCCACCTTATATGGGTGGAAAAAGTATGAATCCAAGCCTAACTGAATACGTGAGATCTAACTATCCAAAAAGTAAAAGTGATTTATGTACAGTATTTATGGAGGCATGTGTTCATTATCTTATTAACTCAGGGATTCTAGGCATGATTAATTTGCCCTCTTGGATGTTCTTATCAAGTTATGAAAAATTAAGAAGATCCTTATTAGAAAAAACATTTATATCAACACTAATTCATCAAGGACGTGGTATTTTTGGGTCAGATTTTGGATCAGTTTGTTTCTGTGTAATTAATGAAAACCATAAAGATAGAACAGGGATTTATAGAAGGCTTTTTCAACAGCATGTTAAAGTAGATTCAGTTGAAGAAAAAGAGCGAAGATTTTTTAACCGTGATTATGGCTTTTATGAGTCAAATCAATCCAATTTTGAAAAAATACCATTCAGTCCAATCGGTTATTGGGTTAGTGATAAAATTTATAAACTTTTTGAGCAAGATCTCCTCGCAAAAGTTGGTCATTTTGGAGAAGGACTTTCTACTAAAAATAATGACTTATTTATAAGATTTTGGCATGAGGTTAATTTCAGAGAAATTGGATTTAAACTTAAAAGTCCAAAAATGACAATTGACAACAATTCAAAGTTTTATCCTTTCCATAAGGGTGGTGCATTCAGAAAATGGTACGGGAATCTAGAATATGTAGTTGATTTTAAAAATGATGGCAATGCTTTGAAAATGTATAAAACGAGTCAGCTGAAAAATTATGCTACTTATTTCAAAAGGGGTTTAACATGGTCAAAAATCACATCTGGCTCATTTAGCGTTCGTTTTAGTGAAACTGGAAATATTTATGGTGATGCCGGATTAGTTGGCATTTTAAGTACGGATGAGACTTTATATTATTCAATTGCTTTTTTGAATACAAAATTAGCCTATGAACTGCTAATTATAATTAACCCAACATTGAATTATACTGCAGGTAGTATTAAAAGTATCCCAATAATAGTAAAATCAAACGAAATCGTTCAAAAACTAACAAAAGTTAATATTGAAATTTCTAAATCTGATTGGGACTCTAATGAAACTTCTTGGGATTTTAATTATTCGCCACTGATAAATAAATCGAAAAACATATTTAATTCTTATCAAGATTATTTGAAGTTAATTAAAGAAGATTTTTTTCTTTTGCATACAAATGAAGAAAGACTAAATAGAATTTTTATTGAAACCTATAACTTAGTTGATGAGCTAAGTCCAGAAGTTTCATTAAAAGATGTAACAATTTGTCAAGATGAGCTCGATTTTAATAACCTAGAAAAATCAGAAATCTTGTTTCGTGAAAAAGGCAAAGATGCTATCGAATTACCTATTAAGAAAGATGTGGTCATAAGTCAATTTTTGAGTTATGCTACGGGTTGCTTTATGGGGCGTTACCGTCTGGATAAACCGGGTCTCAATATTGCCCATCCCGATCCCACTCAGCAAGAACTTTCCGGCTATAGCTACAATAATCACCCTTTTCAAATCGATGAAGACGCCATCATCCCTATGATGGGCGCAGAGAGTCCATTTTCCGATGATGTGGTTCTGCGCGTTAAAGAGTTTGTTTTGACTATCTGGGGTGAAGAAACCCTTACCGGAAATCTTAACTTTATCAATGACGCCCTGGGTATGGATATGGAAAAGTTTATGGTCTCCAAGTTCTGGGATTTCCATAAAAAGATGTACAAAAAGAAACCTATCTATTGGCTTTTTGCATCACCCAGTAAATCTTTCCAGGTATTAGTTTATATGCACCGCATGAACCGTTTTACGATACAGAAAATCCGTAATAACTACCTGTTAAAATATCTCAATTGGCTAAATGAGCAAATCAGCCGTCTGCAACAGGATGAAGCAAGCCTGTCTAAAGTCGATGCCCGGCGTCTGGATAGCCTGCGCAAAGCCCTGGTTGAATGCCGCGCGTATGACAAGCTACTCAAAGACTTTGCCGATAAACAAATCGAATTTGACCTGGATGATGGGGTCAAAGTAAACCACGCCAAGTTTGAGGGGATTGTGGTTAAGATATAATTTGGATAAAAAATGTATAATCTTAGAGAAAAATTAATTTCTGAATTTAAGAAAATTGTCAAGGCTCCAGAATTTGAAGATGTATTTTATTTACTATCTCGTGGCGATTATTATATTGATTTATTCTATAATGTATACTACATCTTAAATGACTACGAAAATGATGAAGACATCCCCTTTGGATTTATCTATAATAATGAGTTTATTGAAACACGTGATGGTTTGTTTGAAGCTCGAGCAAAAGTTAAAAGAAAATTATCTTTAAATTCAGAAGCAATTGCTCAAGATATTTCCAAGATTTCGCTGAAGTTAAACACTTTATGTAGTCATATGATGTTTGATACAATCCAAAAAATATTAACGGAATATATCCCTGATTTAGAAAATGAAATACGATTGAAAAATGAAGAGGATGTTGATGTGCAAACTTATGCAGGTCTAGTTATAAACGGGATAAATGTATTAGGAATTGATTATGAAGATTTAATTTGTGGAGAAACAGATATAAAATTTATAAAAGAGAGATTGGGCCTTGATTCAAATCTACTGATAATGTCAGAGCAATATTGGTTTAACAGCTTAAATGATAAGACTAAAACATTAATAAATGCAGCTAATCAATATCTTAATAAAATGTATTTTTCAGAAGACAAAAAAGATATAATTGATTTTAGCCCCTTACTCTTTGATTTTCTAAAAGCGGTAGAAATTGAAATTTCTGAACATTTTAATTATTATTTTGATGGCATTTTAAAAACAGCATCAAGAATAATAAATAGTGATTTATCGAATGAAAAAAAACTTGAAAAAGATTTATGGAATCTAAAAAAAATAGCAAGTGGGATTAATAAATATAAAAAAGGATTCCGTCCTGATGGTGTTAAAACACTATTCTTCCTTTTGTATTATTTTGCTTTAGGTTCAAATTTAAAATCGATTTATCAGTTTCAATCTTATCTTCCTGAGAGAAAATTTGACCTTCTTAAAAAAGAGGATCGATTACTTAGGAACTTAGGAGGGCTTGGCTTTGATAGAAATAAACTTGTTCATGAGAAAATGATTTATAGCGAAAATGAGTTTGTACTCATTTACAATGACATCGTATTAGTTCTAAAATTATTAACCGAGTTAAAAAACTAAAAATGTTAAAAGAAAAAGTAGCCAGCTATTTTGAGAAATATCCTGATCTTAAAGTACTATTCTTTTTTGATTCTGAAAAAGAACATGAAGAAGAAATTCAAAAATGGCATTTGTCTGATGTTGAATTAATTGTTGCTGATCAGGCGCTGTTCAATATCAAATATCGTTTGGAGTATGAACTAAAAGACAAGAAAGTTTTGCTTTTTTTTCCTTATGATAAACCCACCACTGAACAATTCCGTCAGTTTGCGCTACTGGATATTCTGGAAGCTAATCTCGAACTCAAAATTGATGATGTCGCTGATCTGATACAAGAATATGGCTTAGCAAGTTATCATCGTAGTTTGGTCGGAAAATATATCAAGGAATTAAAACTCAAAAAAGTTCAACGAGTTCTTGCTAAAATCTTAAATGATTCCAACTTTGATGAACAGAATGTGAAACGTGGCCTGATTAGTTATTACCTTGGCTTTAACAATATTGTCGATCCTGGTTTATGTCTGGCAAAGATTTTTGTTTTAGCCGAGTCAGATAAAAATATTAATGAAATAGAAAAGAAACTGCTTAATATAGATGCTGTTGAACTAGTACAAAAATGGTTTAAACAGTATCTGGATTTAGATTCGGTTGAATTAGCTTATGAAAATATCCTGTCTGCAACACGTAAATTTAAATATAATATCCTGTTATTTGATATAAGGGAAACCAAAGATGATGACCCATACCAAAAACTAAAGATAACCCAGCCGGCAAAAATAAATAAACTTTATTCGTTGCTTAATGACTGGCAGAATAATCCAAAGTTTTCTGAAAAGCTTGACTATGTTCTGGACACATTAGCCGATGATGTTAAATATGAACCAGTTTTTAGCTGCTATGGTTCTGACCTGAATTTCCCGGTAGTTACAGAAAAGATGGCTGAATATATTATACACAGAGTCATCAGTATACTATCGCATCAGCCAGGCCAGGCAATTGAGTTGTGTAGCAAAATGATGGGAAAATTAAGTTCCTTGGCAAAACAAATGAGTAAAACAATTGATTCCATTTCCTTCGCTGCTCATTTTTACAAAGAGAAAAATGCCATCACCACTTATATCCTGAACAGACCTGTTGAATATGTAAATGCCTATACAAATGATTTTGTCAAAATCGATTTTTATTACCGTAAAGCGTTGCATAAACTCTTACAATCTGAAGTTCAAATTAATATAGATAAACTGGAACTTCATGGTTTCTATCAGGAGTTGCACAAGGATTATGAAGCATATTTATTAGATCTGAATAAACAATGGATGAAATGTCTTGAAGAAAATAGTTTTAACTTTAAATCGATTGACTCCCCAAAACAGTATGGTTTTTATAATCATTACTTAAAAGACAGTGAACATAAAACAGCGGTAATCATTTCTGATGGTTTACGTTATGAAGCGGCAGAAGAGTTGTTAAATGCTTTACACAGCGATACAAAAAATCAATCCAAAATAAGCCATATGATTACATCTGTCCCATCGAATACGAAAATGGGTATGTCCAACCTTTTACCCAATAATGGGATCACCTGGAATAAAGGCAACTATGCCATTAATGGAATTTCTACCGAAGGACTTGTAAATCGTCAGAAAATATTGCAATCATATGATCCGGATTCAGCAGCCATTCAATATACAGATCTGATTAAGATGGAACAATCCGAAGCAAGAGCATTATTTAAGAAAAAAATTGTTTATATCTATCATAATAATATTGATGCCACCGGTGATGACAGGAAAACAGAAAACAAGGTATTTGATGCAGTTGAGAAAACTATCAAGGATATTGAAGCAATCGTTCGAAAAATTCATTCATCCTGGAATGTCTCAAGGGTATTGATAACTGCCGATCATGGTTTTATCTATCAATATTCCAAATTAAATGACGCCATGTTTGAAAGCCTTCCAAAAGAAAAAACAGAGGTTACACATAATCGTTTTACCATCTCGTCTGGGAAAGAGAATAAAACGAATACTTTTCCAATAAAAAATACAACTGTTTTGGATGAAGATTTATATGTAACCATTCCTACAGCGATAAATCGTTTCAAACATCAGGGTAGCAGTACACAATATGTTCATGGCGGTGCCAGTTTACAAGAAGTAATTGTTCCTGTTATCGAAAGTAGCCGTAAAAGAGAAGAAGTGGCAGAAAAAGTTAAATTTACGTTGTTAAACAAAGAGCTGGTTATTATTTCCGGTGCTTTAAAAATTAAAATACTTCAGACTGATTTAATCAACAAAGATATTAAACCACGCTCAATTTTTATTGGGCTTTATAACAGCACTAATGAGTTAATATCAAATACCTCTGACATGTCTTTAGATTCAACTGCTGCAGCTCCATCGGGTAGAACCAAGGAGTTGATAATAAATTTGACTAACAACGCGTCAAATGTTTCCTTTTGTTATCTGATTATTTATGACCTTATGGATGATCCGGATAAATTAAACCCGTTGATAAAACAGAAGGTAATCAATAAATCATTAATTGAAACGGATTTTTAGATGAGTTTACAGGATAAAATTTTTAAGAATTTCGAAGGCAAAGTTGTTCGCAAAGATTTGACAAAAACAATAAAAGGAAATGCTGTTGTGCCAAGCTATGTGCTTGAATACTTATTGGGTCAACATTGCGCATCTTTCGATCAGGATATTATTGATCAGGGTTTGGTAAAAGTGAAGTCTGTTATTAAAGATCATTTTGTCCACCGAGATGAGGCTGAATATGTAAAATCAACTATTAAAGAAAAAGGCGAACATCGTATTATAGATAAACTAACAGCGACATTAAATGAGAAAAAAGATATTTACGAAGCCACTTTTTCGAATCTTGGTATATCTAAAGTTCAAATTAGCAGTGATCTTATAAAAAAACACAAACGACTACTTTCCGGCGGTGGAGTTTGGTGTATTATTAATATGGGGTATTTAGCAAGCGAGGAGTCTGATTCATCGCCATGGATAATTGACAGTTTAAAACCGATTCAAATTTCCAGTGTGGATATTGAAGAATTTATCAACCTACGGGTGGACTTTACAAAAGAGGAGTGGGTTGATTTACTCATCAGTAGCATGGGTCTCGAGCCTGAACATTTTAATTTTAGAAGTAAACTGCTACAAATAGCCCGGTTAATTCCTTTCTGTGAAAACAACTTCAATTTTATCGAATTAGGACCCAAAGGAACAGGCAAGTCGCACATCTTCTCAGAGCTATCTCCCCATGGTATTTTGGTTTCTGGTGGCGATGTTTCTCAAGCGAAGCTTTTTGTAAATAATTCAAATAATAAGATTGGTCTTGTTGGTTTTTGGGATGTAATCACTTTTGATGAATTTGCCGGTAGTACTAAAAAGCCGGATAAGAAATTAGTTGATATAATGAAAAATTATATGGCCAATAAATCATTTTCGCGAGGCCGCGATGTTTTGGGAGCAACAGCTGCTTTTGCGTTTGTTGGAAACACGGAGCACGCAGTTCCTTATATGCTTAAGAATTCAAATCTTTTTGATGCGTTACCAAAGGCATATTATGATTCTGCTTTCTTGGATCGATTGCATCTATACATCCCTGGCTGGGAAATAAGTAAATTGCGCAACGAAATGTTTACAGACAGTTATGGTTTTATAGTGGATTACCTTGCTGAGATCTTAAAAGAAATGCGGAAAGAGGATTATTCATCTTTTGCTGAAAAATTTGTTGATCTTGATTCCTCCTTAACAACCCGTGACCGGGAAGGCATTCTAAAAACATTTTCAGGTTTGGCAAAAATTTTATATCCCGGAGGCACTATTTCCTATGAAGAAACTATTGAGTTAATAGAATTTGCAATGGAGAGTCGAAAACGGGTAAAGGACCAGCTCATCAAAATGGATGACACCTTTGAAAATGTCTCTTTCGTTTATCATGATAAACGAAAAAATAAAGAAATAAGAATTGAGACCCTCGAAAATATCAAACATCTTCACATTCAGCCAGATGATGAAAGTGAAGAAAATGCAGATGTAGAAAACGAGCCTAAGAAAGAAACTTTTCAAGCAAAACCAGGGCAAATAATTCTTAGTGATAATCAGGAAGGCGTGTCGTTTAAAATGTTGTTTGCCGCTTATCTAAAAGAAGCGACCGAGATAAAGCTAGTAGATCCTTATATAAGATATCCACATCAATTTAGATTGTTGTTAGAGTTTTGCTCACTTCTCGCGGAATTGAAAGAAGAAGATCAGGAAATAAACTTAGAAGTAATCTCCTGGAATGAACCGGATGAAAAATTGAATGAAAGTATTGAAAACTTTAAAGAAGTTGCAGAGTCCGTTTTTGATTTAGGCATTCACATGGAATATGACATGAATCCAAATGTTCATGATCGATCTATCCGCGCAAATAATGGTTGGAAAATAATCTTGGGTCGCGGACTGGATATTTATCTAAAACCTGAAGGACGTTTTAATATTGCAGATGTTATGCCGGAAAAAAGAAAATGTAAAGCCTGTGAGATAACTTATATAAGACAATAACCTGCTAGGACAATTAAAATGGATAAGGGCGCAAAGTCAGAAAGTGATAATACCTTCACCGCAAGGTGTAGATTATTACAATCCATTCACCGAGAAACAATCTTAAAAGAATATTATGGTAAAGGTCCTCATCCGAATAGCCCAAATAAATATGGAAACATGTTGATAAATGGTGAAAAAAGCGGATCCAACTTTTTAAATGATTACACTTTCCAATATGTTAAATTCAAAGTTTTAGAAAAACAGATCAATCCCGTTTTAACAATTGATGAGCACCGCCTTTTTAATAACATGCTTTCCAGCATGCCAATGGCCTTTAACCTGTTTGGCTTAATTCGAAAATTTCTTGAAGATCAAAACCCTGTTGCTACAGAGATCATTAAAGCCGCTTTTCCAAGTATTGAGTGGATAGATAAAGTTTCTTTTCTGGATGTGGAATTTATTCCACGACCAATTCCAAATTACACAAATGATAAGTCTGCTTTTGATGTTATGATTCTTGCCAAAGATGGAAAAGGAAAAGAAGGAATAATAAGTATTGAAACCAAATACACTGATTTGTTAGGCTCTAACTCATCCTCTCAAAAAGAACCAGATATTAAAAAGAAGTTGATTAAGGAAGAAAGGATATTTTCTGATCCAGCATATGTACCAGAAAAATACAGTCAGCTAGACCGTAATTTCCTTTTGACACTTGCCTATAAAAAAGTACATAAATTGAAATACTTTGAACATGTGATTCTTTCTCCAAAGGAAGATCATCATTCCCACAAAGAGATCAGCGCTTTTAAAGAGATTTTGAATACAGAATTTAAAAATAAAATCATAAAAGTAGATATTGAAGAGTTTGTTGAGAGAACTAATAACTGCAATTCTGAAGAATATGAAAAATTGATTAATAAGTTTTATACAAGGTACTTGGATTTTTCTATGTTTAGCTAAAACTAAGGAATTAAAATGATTTACTTTACATTTGCAGGTAATCATGATGATTTAAAACCTGATGATACTCTAGGTGCCTTATTCAATATTTATGCTTCTTTCAAAGACAGTATCACTGATGTTTATATTCTAGTTTCCCCAACAAACCTTAAAACAAAAGTTAGTTACAAAAAAATAGCTGATAAAAATCGTTCACGAATTCTATCAATTAATCCTAAAGTCAATGTAAATCTGATTCCTATTGAGTTAACCAATCCTGTAGAATTTAATGTTGTTTATCCTCGGTTGCTGGTGACTATTCAGGATATAATTCAAAAGGCCAAAATAGAAGGCGAAAAGAAGATAATAAATATTACTTCAGGCACACCAACCATGTCAACTTGTTGGGTTTTGCTACAACAATCTGGTATTATTAAAAATGCAGAATTGATTCAATCATTCGAACCGGCTTATGCTAGGGAAAAGGGGAAGTCGTATCAAGTTGTAGAATTTCCCACAGATGATTTTCCAAAGGTAACAGCACCCGATTCAATAAAAGCAGAACTTACAGCCCTAAAACGTGAATCAGATCATCTTAAGGAAAGAGTTACCAACTTTGATTTAAAAGAAAGTATTCCTTTGCTAATAGGAAGTTCACCACCCATTAAAGAGGTTAAAGAGCAGATCACCCAGGATATTGATCAAACAACGCATGTACTGATTACTGGAGAAAGGGGAACGGGAAAAGAAGTTGTTGCCCAGTCCATTTGGCAGCGATATAAAAAAGAACAGGATAAAGAATTAACCACTAGGGATTGTAGCGTTTTTGCTGAAGGCCTTATAGCCTCAGAGATTTTTGGTCATAAAAAAGGGGCCTTTACGGGAGCTGTCGAAAATAAAGTTGGTATAATAGAATCATGTAATGGAAAGATGCTGTTTTTAGATGAAATAGGCAACTTACCGATAACTGCTCAACAGAATCTTTTGCGCTATTTGTCCGCTGGACAAATACAGATAACCGGGGGAGATACAAAAGATGTACAAACGCAGATCATTGCTGCTACCAATAAGGATATCAATGATTTCCAAATTTTTGCCCAAGACTTGAAAGACCGCTTTGATGAAGTCATCCATCTTTCTCCATTACGTGAACGAAAAGAAGATATACCAGACCTGATCAATTATTTTTTAAACAGATCACCAAAGGCAACAATTCTGAAAAAAGAGGTAATTGATTTTCTACTCGAACATGATTGGCCGGACAATGTTCGTGGTCTTGAAAAATGGATATCCAGTCTCATGCGTAAATTTAAAAACGGAGGGGAGATAGCGTTAAGCGATATTCCAGAACGTTATAAAAAGGATATGGAAGTAAAGGAAGAAGACGTTGATGACTATCTGCCGGATCTTCCATTGCCTGTTCCATTGCAACCAGACTATGTAGAATTGATTCGAGAAAAGGCTCGACAAATTGCTAACGGGAAAAGTTCGGAAGTTGACAAATTATTAAAACAAAATCCTGGAACTGAAAAGCAACGTCAGTATAATAAACGGAAAAATTAGAATTTATGGATTATTTTGAGAATATAATCAAACGTGTAGTTGAAGAGGATGGATATTGGGTAAGACAATCATTTAAAGTAAATTTGACAAAAAAAGAAAAACGAGCAATTGGTAAACCAACAATTCCTCGACCTGAAATTGATATTGTTGGTTATAGGGCAAACACGAATGAGCTACTTGTTCTTGAAGTTAAATCGTTTCTTGATAGTGTTGGAGTTAGATTTAAAGAGCTTGCTGAAAACTTTGAAATTCCTACAGGGAGATATAAAATGTTTACCTGTAAAAAGTATCGGGAAGTAGTATTTAAAAGATTAGTATCAGATTTAGTCGAAAAGCAACTTATTTTACCTGAGCCTAAGCTTTCATTTGGATTAGCAGCAGGAAATATATTTATAAAGGAACAGGAACAACTAAAAACTTTTTTTAAGGCAAAGTCCTGGGTTCTTTATACGCCACAAATGATAACAAAAGCGATTGAAAAACTTGCACATATTCCATACGAGAATGACCCATATGTCATATCATCAAAAATAATGATGAAGAATAAGCTGGGTAAAAGGTATTCAAAGCTTGGAAAAAGAATATAAGTGGCAACAAATAGAAGTAATTGAAAAGAAAGATCGCGAAGAAATCTTAAAATCGATCTGTGTGATGAACTTGAAAAAATCACCTGGTACCACCGCGACAGTTAATGATGAATTAGATCAGGTCGCAAAGGAAGATAAAACCTATTTAAACAGTCAGTTTAACTTGTATGATCCTGATATCATTATTTGTTGTAGCAGGGTAGTCTCAGATCTATTTCATGAGTTGATCGAGTTCCCTGAAAAGCCCGACTGGAAAATGACATCCCGAGGAGTTTGGTATCATTCTTACAAACCTGGTAAATTTGTTATCTCATATTTGCACCCTCAAGCTCACGTTCCCGGGAATATGTTATACTATACGCTGTTAGATGCGGTTAAAGAGATCCGGGAAGGGTATTAATTGAAAAATGTTGATCTTAAATGTAAATATTCAACTTATTTTACTGGTATAAGCATATAATGTTTATTTTGACAAACCAAGATAATCAGCTGCTTCTTCTATATTAAAAAAAAGACTTTTCCTTCTTGACAACCAGCCGCTCAATATTTTGTAAAGACAGAAATATCTTTTCTAATATATCAGACTCTATAGGGGTGTTTCGTAAAGATGGGAAACCTCGAAAACCGCATGCAAACCCAAAATCGAACTGGTTTGGTAAAGAAGTAATAAAATCCAATTTTGTGCTGAAGGAGGTGATTGAGTAAAAGAAGAGCCCATATTATCATTCAGGGCTTCCTTTTTCCAACTCATCTTTCAACCTCCAGAACTGATCAAACAAAGCACTACTCAACATCATAGCCATAGTACTACCATCCTGCTTCAAGAATTTCTGAACACCCTCAATAACACCCAACAAGATATTCAGCTCATTTTTCACACCTTCTTTCATAACAACCCCACTAATGTTCAACATACTTTTCTTATGCCAGTTTTTATGGCATAAGAAGAGTGATAAGCCTATCAATCAAAAGGGAAGGAGGAGCATTGTGGAAAAAAATAATCCTGCCTAGAAATATCATCCTCACTATACAACCCCGCTTCAACAGCCACGAACAGAAACTCATTCTGAAGTACAACCTATCCGGCACAAACTGGATACTAAAGCTAATCCTGAATATCGCCCGCCGTTATGCCCGGATCAAAATCACCGCTACAAAAATAATCATCCCGCTTCAATCCGATATGCCCTACAGAATAGAAGATATTTCAGGACATGATATAACCATTAACCTAAAAAGGAGATAAACAGATGACCCAGGAAACCCAAACAAAGATAGAGAAAGGCGCTGTCATTGCATCCGTCATAGTATCAGGTGTGCAGCTGGCCCTTCAGGTCACAGGATTGTTTCGCGGAAAGGCCTAGCGACATGATGCCACCGGAAACAGAAGATAATGTCGTGGATGTGTCACTCAAGCATATAGTTTTGGCCTTTGGCGGTATTCTTTTTGGCACCGCCGTTGTGGGCACAACCATTGTGCTGGTACGTGACCATATCCGCTTCAAACGGCAGAAGTCATTTTTTGACAGCTTCAGCAACCTGATAAATTCCATTACCAATATTGGAGGAAATAAATGGAAAAAAGAGTAGACGGATATTTTATCAGCAATGATGAAGTAAACAAAGGCAAGAGGATACTTACATATGTAGGGATTGGAACAATTGCCTGGAAAGTAATGCGCTTCATAATTGCATCACCGGTGAGATAAGCCATGGCCACAAAGTTGAGATTTAATGTTAACTCACAGGCAATCGCCAAAACAGCCAGCCTGATCTCCAACAGCGTTTTATTAACAGCAAACGCATACCTGATTGGAACAGGCTTTGCCAACAGCTTTCGCGAGCAGAAAACAATGAGCCGCAACCAGAACCTGCAATTGACAGCTGAGATTGCCACATCCATTGCTTCACTCACCAGGGTAATTACCGACACCCTCAACAAGCATAATAACAATGAGAGCGGTTAAGTACTACCCGCCCGAATCCCGTCGCTACCTTCAGCAGAACCTACAATGCATCTACTGTGGAAATACCACAGCTTTCTTCATCGATCTCAAGCTCAGGCACCAGGTCATTATTCAAAGTGACAACTCCATTCTTGTTGAACCATCCAAAACAACAGAGAAAGTCTTTCATTCCATTGCTACCAATATGGATATGGTTTTGGATAATGACAATGAAGTGATCAACTGCGCTAATTGTAAGAATCCCGGTGTAGACCGTCAGGAACGCCTGCTGGACTATTGCTGGCAAGTGGGTTGTCCCGGCTGTGATGTCTGCGGCAGCTATATAGATAAGGAAGATCTTATTGAGACCTGCACAGAATGCCTCAGGGAAAACAAAGGAAAAATCGAAGAGGAAGACTGCGCTTATCAATGCATGTATTATGATAATGGTCTTGAAGCAGTACGCAGGCATTACGAGATGACATTGGAAGAGTTAAAGCGGGATGCGGGTTATTAGCAGACGACAATGAGGACTTAGTTTAATCGAGTCCTCATTTTTTCTGGTGATACAAGAAATAATTATCCACTAATTTCACGAATTATCACGGAAAAGAAAAACTATAAAAGTTATTGAAAATCCGTTGAGCGAATTGTGCGAAATCTACGGATAAAAAATCAGTGAAAATCCATGTCTATCCGTGGTTAAAAAAAAGCGAGAAAATTAAAATGCTGAAAACGACAAAGGATAAAAAGGGATGGTTATTACCCTACCTGGTTTCACTAGACCTGATGTTCTATAAAAGGTGGGATTACTGGCTGAACATATGTAGCAAAAACATGATTCCGGAAGAACCTATTCCTTATATTGAGTTCCATCCCATCCATGAGTATCCCAAAAAAGAAGTGCAGAAGAATTTAAAGGATTGCCTGAAAGAAGCAGCTTATCAGCTCTCCCATCCGTTACATAGTTTTGTGGACTGGATACTGTGGGGTTTCAATTATGGAAAAGAATTTCCTGTTGGCGTTACTGAGAAGATTGATGATTATTGGTACCGTACGTTTAACCTGGGATTGTTTTACAGGGAACCGGCCGACCATTGGCCCGATCTGGCCATGGATGTGATGGGAAAGAATAACCCTCTCGGATTCTTTGCTACGCCAGGTGCTGTTGTTGAGATGATGGTCAAGATGCAGTTTGGTGGAGAGCCAAGCCACGAACATAAAAATAAGAGTGTTCTTGATCCGTGCTGTGGAACAGGCGGCATGCTGCTCTTTGCTTCCAACTATTCATTGAATCTATTCGGCCAGGACATCTCGCTATTGCTGACCAAGATAGCTATGATCAATGCCTTCATCTATATGCCCTGGATGGTTTCCAAACCAAAACATTTAAGTATATTTGATGTTCAGATCAGTGAAAAAGAATTCCCATCCGGTATAAAGATTCCGGTCTGTAATAACTGTGAACAGGAAAAACAGAGTTTTTATATGGATCTGCAAACCGATTACCAATGCGAAGTTTCCAACACAGGTCATTTCACTCTGGCCACACCAACCATCAGCAGCGATCTGATAAAAAGAAAACTAAAACCCGAAAACATTTCCTGCTCAGAATGCAGTAATCAAAAAGAGGAATATGCATGAGTATAATATGTATAGATTGCGGCAATAAACAGTTCTTTGACTGCGAGGTGGAAACCGTCATGCAGATCGAGATATCCGGAGAAGGCCTTTTGTTACAACCGGCCAAGTTTGAAGGCTGGAACTATGCTGAGGAAAATGTGCGCGACCAGGTAAAGGAAGCTGTACTGTCTACAGAAAAGATGAGCGCTGATGAATTGTCGATGGAAGATTATAATCCCTACTTGCGCTGCGCCGTCTGCTGCTCCGGATCAGTCTGCCGTCCTTTTTCAGACTGGTATCCCAGAAAGGCTTCAATAACCCTTGATGAAGAAATGCTAAAAAACAGAGAATCACTATTACAACTAAGAGGTGAAAGAAAAAGCCATGAAAATAAACTGCCCGTCCTGTGGCAACCATAAAAAGTTTTTGATTCCGCTCTGGGTGCGCGCCACCTTCAAGTTTACCGAAGAAGGCACTATTTCCATTCTGTATGTAAAACCTTTGGAATCTCTGGAGGAGAAACTGACCGACCAGGGTAAGACATCCTTCCAGCTCACTTGCCAGGAATGTGGTGATGATGCACTAATCAATTTCAATGAATATGAAAAGCTGGATAAGGAATCGGCAGAGCGAAAAGCACTGGAAGGGATTGGCTTATGAGCGAAGACTATAAAAGCCAGATCAATCAGCAGATTAAGGATGCTGTCAATCAATGGATAGAAGAGGTGAAACAAAAGCACCCAACGCTGCTTTTGACAAAACAGTGGAATGTATTATATCCCAAAGGTTTCCACGCCGGCAATAATATTATACCGGTGGTCAGCGGAAGTAAGAAGGGCAAACACCTGGTTGCAGAACTGAATATTTTCCTGCCCGATAACCTGGAACTTGACCTTAACAGTGTGGAACTGGTCTTAAAGAACGAACCCTATACTCAAAAGAAAAAATCCGCCGGTGGGCGGATACCGCGACCGATTGATGAACCGCTTGATACATTGAATGACATAATCCTGAGTGTAAACCAGTTCCTGCAAAACATCCATCTACCGGAATCCCCGCTTGTGAATCGGGTATCTTCTCCACAAAAAATCACACCACAATCAAAACAAATCAATATAAAACAGAGCAGCGCACCAGCTAATGTGGATGAAGTAAAGAAAGAACTACTCTATAGTCCTGCATTACCGGAATGGTACAGGACCATCGAAAGTCCATCGGTTAAGGCCGATCTTGCCCAAAAACTGGCGGAGAGTTTTGTCAGTTACCAGCAGCAGCTTGCCCGACCCCCGGCGGGGACAGGAAGAAAAATCGAGTTTGTGGAGTTCTTCAATATCTTCAGCGAGCATCTTAAAACACAGAATAAACTGCATCATTACTGCCGCTACAAAGGCCAGCCGGTAAAGCTCGACTCAAACAGTTTTTGCACCGAAAGCTTCTGCTCCAAGAAACCCTATAATTCAGTCTGTAACCAAACCACACTAAAATTTGGAGAACCGTAGTTATGTTATTTGAAATACAAACTTTCCTGCCCATTGCAGACAAAGTCTATGACCGAAAAACAACCATCGATATCCTGCACAACATATGTATCCGGGATGGATTTATGATGATGACCGATCTGAATATCTTTGTCCGGATGCCCATTAAAAATACCCGACAGTCAGACAGCCAGAATTATACATTGCCCATAAAAGTCCTCAAGAAAATACTTGCCACCAAACCTGCCACCCTAAGTATTGAAAAATCTACAGAAGATAAATTAAGTATAATGTTTGATGAGTGTCAGATTATCGTTTCTACCGAAAACACAGATGAATATCCGGCTTATCCAAAGAGTGAAGATTTTGAAAAGATTGCTGAGTGGAACCGTGATGTCTTTATGCAGCTGGCCAAGCAGATTACTTTCGCTTCGGTGGATATTATGCGTGTCTCACTGACAGGCATTCTCGTAAAACAGGATGAATATCTCAGTTCCGTAGCCACTGATGGTCATGTGCTACAGTGGATTAAAAACCTGGATACTGCCAATAAATGCCTGCACTTCAAAGAATACGAATGCATCATCCCGGCAAAAGTAATCAAAATAATAGCAAGATATGTGCAGTACAAAACAGAAGTCTGGCAGTCAGAGAAGTACCTGATGTTTAAGCTGGGCCATGGTATTGTGTTTGTGGTGCGAAAGATTGACGATCCTTATGTGGATTTCAAAAAAGTAATTCCTATCGAGCTGCCTAATACGCTCACCTTGAACAAAGACAAACTGTTAAAACATATAAAATCAGCCAAGAATTTTTCCAATTCCAACACAAATCAAGCTGAGCTTAAGGCTATGAATGGCTCCATTGAATTCAAATCTACGGATATTGATATGAACACAGAATATCATTCAACGATGGACGTAGAAAAAAGAGAAGGCGCTGAGATGGATGTAGCGCTTAATCTCGCTTTATTGGAAAAGAGCATAAACACTATGGACGGAAAATTAATCGAGTGGAAATTCATCGATGGCGATGGCCCCAATATTCTAAATAGTACAGATGATGAAAATGTGGTGAACCTGCTCATGCCGGTCAGGAGGAATGATGGATAATAACCTGGTCATAGACTTTGCTGAAAAGATCGAAGATAATATAGAAGATTTTAAACTGGATAGCCTCGACACAGAAACAAACTACACTGCTGCAAAGATTAAAGTAACCCGAGATCCCGAATCCAATAATCCCATAGTTTTCTATTCTCAGGAACTCTCCAGGAACTTCAAAGATCAATCTGACAAGTTTGGTAAAAGACATATTATCAAAGCCTTTACACCATCCAATATGGAAGCCATCGCTGATACAACATTGGAGCGAAAGTTTTCAGATACCATCCTGGCTTTCAAGAACCAGATCCCGGATTACTCACCCTTGTCGGATATCCACTCGGAGAAGATGAAACTGTTTCTGGATGAAGACTCGGCTACTTTCCTCTCTGATATCGGTATTAATATCGATGGGCTTGGTGAAGACTTTGGCGGTTTGCAAAGCGTATCGGCTAATCCCTTTATGGAAGATATAGCCTATAATGCCAGCCAGCTAAAATCAGAGTTAGCAGAACTACGTGGAAAATATATGCTGGTAAAAATCCAGATGTCGGAATCGTTTGAAGCTGACATAGATCCGCAGAGAATGAATGATAGTGACTTTGCTGAATGTATGGCCCTGGAAAATGTCAACGAAGGCCTTGTTCAGGCTTACCTGGCATTTAAGGAAAAAATAAAAGCATTGGAAAGTAAGCTTGGTATTGTCTCAACAGAGATATTCAATGAGACCAAATCCAAAATCCGTTTACCCAAATCACTGGAGGGACAAAACAATGCCTTATTACAAATATGATTTTGAGGGCTTGTGGTTTAGTATCTATAAACAGGTCCTCAAGCATAATGAAAACCTGGGTGATGACGGATTGGATAAGAACCAGTTACGTGAAGTGACCACTTCGATCTTTATTGCCCAAACATCCAAAGGTATGAATAAGCCTCTTATGATAAACAGTTTTATGGAGTCTGTTATAAAGAAAATCCAGTTTATAAAAGATAGAAAAAAACAGGAGAAAGTCTATAACACAATAAGTAAAATATTAAAGGAGGGATAAATGCCACTATTCGATTTTTCATGTTTGAGTTGTCACTATGTCTTTGAGAGAATCTGCGGTCTTGAGCAGGATTATCCTCCCTGTCCCATTTGTGGAGGTGAAACAGATAAAATAATGGGTGCTCCTGTCGCACACTTTAAAGGGAAGGGATTTCACTGTACGGATTATAACAGTAAGAAGCGTCGGGTATGAATAGCAAGTTACTCGAACAGAAGTGTCGTACTTTGCCACTTCGTTTTGAGAGTTATACTCGATTCCTTATTCCCGGTGTTATGAATCGGTATACAGGTGGCCATCAAGTGCCTTGAGTGAAGAAGAAATGAAAGCGCTGTATCAAAAGAAACAGCAAACGCAGAAACCTATAAATCAATTAATAAAGGAGGCGGTGCAAGAGTTTACCAGAAAGAAATTAACTGCTTGATACTCGTTTGTGTGCGAAGCGTTAAATGGAAAAACTCATAGTGAAATAGAAAAAAAAGAAGAGAATTGATCCTCTTCTTTTACTTTCCATTTCTGTACTTACGAACGGTTGTGTGACTGCAACCGATAAGTCCTGCTATCTCCCTGCTGCTCATATCCGGATATTTCTCAATATGAAATTTTACTACTTCCTGCAGCTGTCCATTGGATGTTGTAGAAATAACACTTTCCCTGATTTCCTTTTCCAACCAGCCAAAGAGTCCCAACATAGCCGGGATCAAAAATCCCACTGTGATTCCAATAATCAGAGCAAAGGTTCCGGGTGGTTTCCAGTCAATCATATACTTCACATTCAGTGTAATGCTGATTGTAGCAGCAAGTAATAGAATGATCTTGGCCGGAAGCAGTTGGATATGCTGCATGGAAAAATAGATTGAAGAATCTATGGCCAGGACAAGCAGGGTTGTGGTCACAAATGGAAACAATAATCCCTGGCCATATAAGGAAAGTATGGAATAGCAGTGTTCAAAGGTAGCCAAAAGGAAAAGAAGCGGAAGGATGGTTAACCAGATTTTACGCGATGACATAAGAAGCTCCAAAATATATATATACACTACTCTTATGCCGGAAAAGAAAGCAGTATTTACTTCTTGTCGGATACTTTTTGTATCAAATCGTTGGGAGAAATTTTAAGCTGTTCGGCCAGCTTGAAAAGGGTTGTTATGGTAGGCTGGCTGATACCCCTTTCCATAGAAGATATAAAATTACGTTCCAGACCACTTGCATAAGCCAGGGCTTCCTGGGACAGGTTATTCCGTAATCGTTCCTCTTTTAGCACTTCACCAAAGGTTACTGCTAATGTTAGTTTTTCTTTCATAAACCAAAGTAGCAATAATTATTTCCATTATCCGCCCACAATAGTGGGCAAAGCATTGTTTTATTTCATAGATTACGACTGTTGTTTATAGCGTGATTTTTGGTATAAGAAGAATGATAACTAACTATTTACTCATTAAGGAGATTACTTATGAAAAAGATGATCTTGATTTTATTGCTATTAATTAGTTTTTCAAATGCAGGTGAATGGGCCACGTTGGTAACGAACGGTACACGTGAAATGGTGTATAAAGAATCCGGTAAACCTATCGCCAGTATAAGTAAAGGTCCTGCAATGATGTGGACTATGCATGTCCTTAATTACGATCAAGAAGCCACGTTCTTAATACTGTACATAGACGGTAAAGGTAAAGGAGTTTGCCCAATCAAACTGGCGACTCACGGATTAACAAAAATTTACATTGCTGAGGAAATTATACAAGCTATGAAGAGAGGAAACCGTCTAATGTTTGAGGACAAAGACACACACGTAATGCTACGATATGATCTAAAGGGTTTCACAAAAGCCTTCAACCAAACATTTTAAAATAGTCCTCAATGAGCTTTTATTTCATTGGTTTCATTAAAATTTGAATACAGCCGCCTCGGCTGGGGATAAGTATGGCGATTTCTTCTTCAATACTTTTTTTATTGGCGATTTAGCCCGGGAAATATTTGGGGCGATTGGTGAAGAAAAACTACAATTAATTTATTAACTGGAGAAGAAAATGAAGGTTCTAATTTATAAAAGCTTAGCTGGTGGATTATTATTTACGGTGCTTTCGATGATACATGTATCCCTTCTGAGCTCGATATCGATAAAAAGCAATTGGTTAGTAATTCCGTTTTTCATAATCGCTTTCATACTAATTTTCATGTTTATGGTTGCCAATAAGTATCTTCGGTCATTATCTAGTAAAGTGGTAAAAACAACTATAATAGCAATAACATCTATTTTTTCAATATTGGTTGCAATGTCAACAGTTGTCGATGGAGACCCAGAGTTTCTATTCAAAATGGTTTTCTCATTCTTTGTAACATATACAAGCTTCACGTTTTTAGTTTTCGCAATTCACATGGTTTATAATTGGATTACAAAAGGAGATAAAAATGAAGATCAAGAACTTACTACCAAACATAGTTCAAACATCCTTTAGTTTATTGGTATTGATTTGTCTTGGTGAAATATTACTCTTTGAAGGGTATCAAAGGTATAACCAAATCAAACCAAATATTTTTACGGTTCTAGTTATCTTTGGATTACTATTAAGTGTATTTTTTCTATTTCTTTGGATATTGTTTAATTATCATCGCCAAGTGTTTTCACAGGCGTGGCAAAGAATATTAAAATTGATATCAGGTGTCTTAAGCCCACTTACAGTGTATATAATTTATAGTATAAACCATGGTTTGGTTAGTGACCACTTTAGGGAGGGGTTTGAGGCGTTAAAGGTTATAGAAAAGGTATTTGTTGTTTTGGGTGCAATTATTGGTACATATGTACTTGTTGTTGCAATTGCCTTAATAATCCAAATGATTATTGGATGGGTTTTCGCCGGGGTTAAACGAGAGAAATTGTAAAAGAGAATTGGTTCAAAACCTAAATCAATAACAAGGGCGGTCCTCCATAAGTAGTTCATATTCTATAAGAACAAATTTGCAGGAGCGGCTTTTATGGAATAAGAAAGGTATTAACCACTAAAAGGAGTAACGTTATGAAGAAGGTAATACTTATTGTACTGCTATTTACAGTCGTTGGATATTCAGGTGAATGGAAGGCGCAGACATTAAAAGGTATGAATGTTGTTGCATATATCGAAGATGGTGAACGGTTTGCATCGATAATTAAGGGACCTGGTTTGTCGTATACTATGTATGTCCCGGAGTATAATTATGGAAACTTTGGGTATATAATGATGCATGTAGATCTTAACTATAAAACAGTTTGCAACATTGAAGGAACGATATATGGCGTAACAAAAATCTTCATCTCCAGGGAAGATATCCCATATATGAAAAAGGGGAGACTCCTTGTATTTAAGGATGATGAAACAAATGCTTCCTTCATTTTCAAATTAACAGGATTTACAAAAGCCTGGAATCAGACTTTCTAAAATAAGAAGCCCTTTATGGGCTCTTTTTATCTCTATATTTGGCATAAGAACTCTGGTAAACCAACCTGGAGATTCTTATGAAAGTATCAACCAAACCAAGCCTGATTCCATTTGAGTTAACACTAAAATTCGAGACACTGGAAGAGCTGCAAGCGTTTGAAATGCTCTTTCATGTAGCAGCAGTAATGGAAGCAGAATTTTTCGAGAAGCATTTGGGTTCGAATGGAATTTCTGCTTTCCTTCCTAAATCATATACAGAAGAACAGCTGGACGATGTTTTAACGGATGTTGAGCGGCATTATACCCCTTAGTTGCTTCGGCAGTTAAGGGGATATAGAGCATCATCTTATTTTTTTTATTTAGAACTCCTTGTCTGTTCTTTTTGATAAAGGGATTCTAAATGAATAGATTTAGTAATGCAAAAGAATCCAAAAATAATAATTACTACCAATCGACTTATTCTTCGTGAAATGAACACACTCGATCTAGATTATTTGCATCAAATCTTTGATGAAGCGATTTCAATGACTTTTTATACCTCACCACAAAAGCGGGAAAAAGCTGAACTATGGATTGAGCATGTAATTACATCGTATAAAAAGAATGGATTTGGCATGTGGCTGTGCTTTAATACAAAAAACAAAAAGTTTATAGGACAATGTGGCTTAATGAAAAATGAAATCGATGGACATGAAGAAATTGAATTGGGATACTCAATTCTAAGGAAATGTTGGAACCAAAGATATGCAACAGAAGCTGCGAGGGCATGTATCAAGTATTCGTTTGAAATCCTAAATGTATTGCGTGTTGTATCAGTTATAGATAATAATATTTCATCTAAACATGTTTTGCATAAAATTGGAATGAAAAAAACAGGACAAGTTAAGCGTTGGAATAAGATTACTGACTTATATACTATTGATAAAACATGAACGGGCGATGTCCAATCTTAGTTGAAATTTTCAAGAAAAGGTCACGCCACGTTTAGTAATATTTTTTTTTGTTTATTTACTTCAGCTTTTAATACTTCACGCATCTCACTCAGTTTTTTATAGTTGTTTACTTTGCGCATTTTATGTTCTATTTCATATAAAGCGCTGGCCACCCATCGGTACCTTTGCGATGATGTTTTCCAATGCTTCACTTTGCGCAGGTACTTTTCAATTTGTGAGTTGAGGTTTTCAATGGCATTTGTAGTGGCAAAGCTTCTTCCAAAGTTTTCATACAAACCAAGACGGTGCAGGGTAAGTGTTTCTTCCAATCCTTCTTGCAGGGAACGGGAAGCACCCATGTTGTCTATCTTCAGGTCATCTAGTATAATCTTTAGCTCACTTTTTGCTTCGCCATAACTTTCCTTCCGGTAAGCTTTGTTCATACGTTTACGGTATTCTTTGGCTTTGTCTTCCGGCAGATAGCTGAGCACATTTTCACGTTTATGCCATTGGCATCGTTGAATAATGGCATATTTATCAAATACTTTCTTCACGGCCTTAAAAATCCCTTTAGAGCCATCAATAACAACCAGCAGGCCATCTTCATATTTCAAATCCACGGTCTACAAGGCTGCCCAATAGTTGGGCTATACTTTTATGGTTTTCTGTGGCTGTCTGGATAAAGCCTATGGGGATTTTGTCCCCGTGAATGGTGACACCAAGGACTATTAAGACCTGTTCTTTGGCCAAATATTTTCCATCGATAAACAGACTGATGAAATCATATTCTTTTAGATTGCGGTTTTCAAAGGCTTCCAGGCGCTGGCTGCTTTGCTCAATAAATTCCTTGCTGACACTGGAGTGGCTGATCCCAAAACTGTCCATCATATTTTTTATTACGGGCTCATAATCGCGTGTGCTCAAACCTAAGAGAACAGCTTTTAAAACACGGTCATCTATTTCTTGCAACTCGCGCAGTTTGTTATAACTTTCCAGGCTTTTATTACACTTGTTTTCTTTGTCATAAATACGTGGTACATCGATTGGGATGCGTTGATGTCCTAATTTTATACTACCCCGATTGTAGCCCCAACGGCTGTATTGGCCATTGTTGGGCTTGCCATGTGTGTAACGCTCTCCGGTAAATTGCCTGACTTCATCTTCTAAGACATCGTTTACCAACATTCGTGAGATATCTAAATGATGTTGTAATGCCTGCATTTTTACATCCAGTTCCTGATCTAAAAGCCAGCTTATTTTATTGCGGTTTATGCTTGTTGTTTTTACTTTCATCTCAAGGGTTCCTCCTCTTTTTTTATTTATGGCTAAATAAAACTAACCAAATTTGGTTTTGTGAGGAACCTTTTCTTTTTAAATTTCAACTGACTTTAAGATAACACCCATGAACGACGAATAAATATATAATAATCAATTAGGATGTTTTTATAATGAAAGGTAATGTGTATATTTGAACAATGGTTCAAATATAATGAAATATTGATAATGGAACATATTCGGGAAAATAAAAGTAACTAATGAAATGATACTAAATAATTTAAAAGTTGTATTAGCATTTTTTGTATTAATTCAATCACTTCTTTTTCAGGTTTCATTACCCGAGTTAGTGCTTTGTTTTGGTGATGATGGCCATATTGCACTTGAAAGCTCTGAAAGGGACGCAGATCATAAGCATGATAAAAATCACTTTAGTGATTTAGTCAAACTATTTAATCAAAATGATTCTGATGACTGTACCGATATAAACTTAGACTGGCATTTCAGCAATGCCGATGTCATCAAGAAATCAAATAAAAATCTTAATCACAACTCTTTTGTATTTGTACCCAATGCATTGCTACACACCTCAAAGCCCTCAATAAAAAGCAATATTAATATTATATCTAATACAAATAAACACACTATTACCTCAATTCAAACTACTATTCTTCTAATTTGATCTCACTTCATTGAAAACAGAACTCTTGTTTTCTCAATCAAAAACTTTTATAAATAATTTTTCGCAAGGCAAATGTTTTTGTGCGAAAAATAGTATTTAAAATCCAAATTTTATTATGGAGTGAGTGATGAAATTCATACTTATTACAAGTATTGGTTTACTTATACTTTTTTCCAGTTGTACTTCAATAAGAACAACCGCAGTAATTCCGGAAAGCCAACCAATACTAAAATCAATACAAGCCGAAACAAAAACCGGCTTCCCAGCAAAAGAAGTTGAAGATCCACAAGGTATCCTAACTTTGGAAAAAGCTATACAACTCGCCCTGATGCAAAATCCACGGTTAGCTGTTTATTCCCTGGAAATCCGTGCCCGAGATGCAGATGCGTTACAAGCTTCCCTTTTTCCCAATCCTGAAATTGAAATTGAAACAGAGAACTTTGCGGGAAGTGGGGTTTATAGAGGGATCGATGCTACTGAAACAACAATCTCGCTTGGGCAATTATTAGAGCTTTCTGGAAAGCGTGAAAAACGAACAAAAGTGGCGGTGTTTGAGAGTGACCTTGCTGCCTGGGACTATGAAGCGTTGAAACTGCAAGTCTATACTTCTGTTGTAAGGAATTATATACAGGTTCTGGCCCTTCAGGAAAAAATAGAGCTTGATAAAGAGTTGTTAAACATCTCAGAGAAATTGGTTGAATCTGTTAAAAAGCGTGTACAGTCTGGTGGATTGTCCCCTGCTGAAACAGCGCGGGCCAATGTTGTTGTAAGTAATGCAGAAATTACCCTCCAGCGCACAGAACGGCAGCTATTAGCTACCCGGTCATTATTGGCATCTACCTGGAATGGCAAAGGACTTTTTGCTACAATACAAGGAAGCCTTGAAGCCAACCGAAAAATCCCGGAAAAAGATATAATAAAACAAAAACTAGATCAAGCCCCAGAGTTAGCACGCTGGTCTGTCGAAATGGAAAGGCGACGCAGTTCCCTGGAATTGGCAGAAGCTATGGCAGTGCCCGATCCCACAATAAGCCTGGCCTATCGCAGAATTAATGAGTCTAAAGATAATGCATTGGTTGCTGGACTATCTATTCCTTTACCTTTTTTTGATCGTAATCAGGGAAACGTCCAAAAAAAGCAGATCAGGGTAAAACAGGGTGTTTGGGAAAAGAAAACGGTACGAAACAATTTAAATACACGCCTGGAAAGTCTTTATCCCAACGCAGAAGCTTTGGCAGCAGAAATATCTGCACTGCGACAAACAGCTATTCCCCAAGCAGAGAAAGCATTTGTAATTATCAGCGAAAGCTACCAACGCGGCAAATTTCAATTAATTGACGTTTTGGATGCGCAGCGGACTCTTTTTGAGGCACGTCGCAGGTTAGTTGATTCGTTGTTAGATTTCAAAATGACAATAACAGAGCTTGAACGATTGATCGGGCGAGATCTACAAAGTTTATAATATTTTAAGAATTGATAAAGGAAAAAACGATGAAATTTGCATTAATCAAAGTAGCGGCATTATTAGTAGTTACAATTTTAGTTATAAGTTGTGGAGAAAAGCAAAAAACAAACGCTGAAGTACATAATGAAGAAAGCATAAGTGAAAAAGGTGGGTATAATGAAGTTGTCCAAATAAGTGATGCGGAATTGCAGGAATTTGGAATCGAGCTTGCGACAGCAGGACCAGGAAAATTAGCAATTCATGTTTCTCTCCCAGGTGAGATTATTATTCCTCCAGATAACCTTGCCCACATTCATCCCCGTTTTGCAGGAATAGTTAAAGAAGTCCGCAAACATATTGGAGATAAAGTTAGAAAAGGCGATGTACTTGCCGTAATAGAAAGCAATGAGAGTTTAGCGGAATATCAGATAAAATCATTGATTGATGGTACCGTTGTTGAAAAGCACTTCTCTTTAGGGGAGGTGGTGGAAGGAACAGATCATGGCTTTGTTGTGGCAAATTTGAGCCAGGTTTGGGCTATGCTGACCCTGTATCAAAAAGACCTTCCCTTTGTTAAAACAGGACAAGAAGTAACAATTTCCCTGGGATCGGAAATGGAGAAAAGTGTAGGAAAAATTGCCTATATCTCGCCTATCATTGATGAAATAACACGAACAGCGAAAGCCAGGATCATTTTAAACAATAGAAAAGGATATTGGAAGCCAGGATTATTTGTGACAGGATCTATCGCTACTTCTGAAAGTGAAGTCGATGTTGTCATTCCAAAAACAGCACTGGAAACCTTTGAAGGCAAAACGGTAGTCTTTGTAAAAAATGATGAGGGTTTTGAGCCACGTGAGGTAATTATCGGAAAAACCAACCACCTTAATGTAGAAGCTATCAGTGGAATAAAAAGCGGTGATATTTTTGTAAGTAAGGGTGGATTCACACTAAAATCGGAGCTACAAAAAGGAGAAATGGGTGAAGGGCACGGACATTAATCCATCTGTTTGTCATTACAATTGGTTTCTAAAAATAATCCAAGCAGGAGGTAAGCATTTCTAGAAAAAGGAAAACTTTCTGAAAGGGTTAATAATTTTAATAATGGAGTTTTAATCTAAAATGAAAAAAATAATTGAATTCTCATTACGCAACCGCTTACTGATGATTGCATTGGGTGTGTTGATAATGGCCGCTGGTTATTTTAGCTATAGACAGTTGCCGATAGACGCTTTTCCTGATGTATCACCATCTTTGGTCCAGGTATTTACCGAAACCGATGGATTGGCACCGGAAGAGATTGAAAAGTATGTCACGTTTCCTGTAGAGGCTGCCATGAACGGTCTGCCAAATTTGAAAAAAATACGCTCGGTTTCAAATTTTGGTCTAAGTGTGGTTAATATATATTTTGAAGATGCAACAGATATATATTTTGCTCGGCAATTGGTAAATGAACGGTTGCAAGAAGCTCGTGAGCAAATACCTGAAGGTTTTGGCGAACCGGCCATGGGGCCAATTTCCACAGGTATGGGACTTATATTGTTTTACTACCTGGAAGATACAACAGGGCAATACTCCTCAACAGAATTACGAACTATTCAGGATTGGCTTATCAAATACCAATTGCAAACTGTGCCCGGGGTAACAGAAGTGCTTGGAATTGGTGGTTGGGAAAAGCAATTTCAGGTAGTTATAAATCCTTCTGCATTACTACAATATGGTGTTACTGTTCATCAAATACTGGAAAAGATTAGCTCAAACAACCTTAATGTCGGCGCACAATTTATTGAAAAAAATTCTGAAGAGTTTATTGTGCGTTCAGTCGGGCTGGTTACGGATATAAATGACATTGAAAATATTGTCATCAAGGCTGAAGACGGAATCCCGGTTTTCTTAAAACAGATTGCTGATATAGAAATAGGCGGTGCTGTCCGGCGTGGTGTGCAAACCCGTGATGGCATAGAAGAAGTTGTTTCCGGGATGGTTGTAAAATTGTATGGAAGCAATTCCAGTACGGTAATCAGCAAAGTAGAATCTAAAATGCAAGAGATAAATAAAACCCTGCCCAAAGGAATACAGATTGTACCTTATTATCAACAAAAAACACTTGTGGAGTCCGCAGTAAGCACCGTAACAGATGCGCTAGTTCAAGGCATTTTTCTTGTAGCACTTGTACTGATTATTTTTATGGGATCATTCCGACCCAGCCTGGTGGTTGCTCTTTCGATTCCGTTTTCAATTCTGTTTGCCATGGTAGGTATGCGCTATTTTGGCATCTCGGTAAACCTGATGTCTTTTGGCGGGTTGGCCATTGCCATTGGCATGATGGTAGATGGTACAATTGTCATGGTGGAAAATGTGGATCGCATGCTACGCAGTGCCAATGGAACAGAGTCACGCATTCATATAGTGGCGCGCGCCTGCCTTGAGGTAGCTCGGCCAATTCTGTTTGCCATCACCATTATCATAGTTGTTTTTCTACCATTGTTTACTTTGCAAGGGGTAGAAGGCAAAACATTCCGTCCTTTGGCAGAGACTGTCTCATTGGTCATGTTGGGTTCGTTAATTTTTGCCATAGCCCTGGCGCCACTTTTTGCACACATGATGATGCGCCGGCCAAAATCCCAATCAGGTGAAAATGAGAAACCAAAAGAAGTGTTTCTTGTCCGTTTCCTGACGCGATTATATGAACCCCTGTTGCGGTTTTTTATAAAACGTCGTTCCTTTGCGATTGTCTTGGCTGCTGGCTTATTGCTTATTGGCGGACTTATTTATCCCCGGCTCGGCTCCGAGTTTACTCCGACCTTGCAGGAAGGCACAATAGTTTTACGCTTAACAATGGCGCCATCCATTTCATTAACCGAAAGTACACGCATTACACAGATCGTAGAACGACGGGTTATGAGAGTGCCGGAAGTGACCCATGTAGTGACACGAATTGGACGGGGTGAAGTCGGCGCACATACCGATCCGATTAACAGTGCTGAAATGTATGTGATTCTGAAAGACAAGGACGAATGGCGAACTGCTGAAACACAGGCGGATTTGGAAGAAGTGATCCGCGAAGAAGTGGGTGAAATCCATGGAGTGCTTGCTAACTTTACACAGCCTATTCAAATGACTGTCGATGAACTGTTGGAAGGCGTTCGAGCCGAACTCGCCATAAAATTGTTTGGTGATGACCTTGATATACTTAAAGAAAAAGCAGATGAAATTGTAGCAGCCGTCAGTAAGGTACCGGGCGCCGCGGATGTACAGGCTGACCAGATTAGCGGGACACCACAATTACTGATAAAAGTGGATCGCCAGTCCATCGCTCGCTATGGGGTTAATGTAGAGCAAGTGCAACAAACTATCCGTGCGGCAATTGGTGGCGAAACTGCCGGACAGCTTTTTGAAGGCGTGCGCCGTTTTGATATTCTGGTGCGTTTTGATGAACAATTCCGTTCAACAAAGGATGCTATTGGCCAATTACTTATTGAAACACCCGATGGAATAAAATTACCACTAAGCCAGCTGGCATCGATTGAAGAATTGGTTGGACCGCGGCAGATCACTCGTGAAAACAGCCAGCGTTTTATTGTTATTCAAAGCAATGTTGTTGGCCGGGACATAGGTTCTTTTGTGGTTGATGGACAGAAAGCCATTGAAGAAAATGTGGATTTACCACCGGGATACTTGGTTACCTGGGGCGGTCAGTTCCGCTTGCAACAGGAAGCAAATAAGCGGCTGGCGGTCGTAGTACCGATTACACTTTTGATTATATTCTTATTACTCTATTCCAGCTTCGGTTCTATGAAAAACACATTTCTGATTCTATTAAATATTCCGTTGGCGCTGGTTGGTGGGGTTGTTGGACTCTGGATTACCAGGCAAAACCTGTCTGTTCCTTCTTCTGTGGGTTTTATAGCACTATTTGGCATTGCCTTGGAAAATGGTATGGTGTTGGTAACTTATCTAAACCAGTTATTAAAAGACGGCGTTAAAATAGATGAAGCTTCTGTAAAAGGCGCCATGCTGCGCTTACGTCCAGTATTGATGACTGCCATAACAACCGGTCTCGGGCTAATTCCTTTATTGCTGGCAACAGGTACCGGCAGCGATGTACAAAGACCGTTGGCAACAGTGGTAGTGGGTGGACTGATTACATCGACCATTTTGACCTTGCTGGTAATTCCGGCTATTTATAAATGGTTTTCAATTGATAATGGCGACAAAACTCAGCTGGATTAGTTTCAAAAGTCAGGGATAAAGTATTTTGAAATAAGTAAAGTTAATCTATTTTGATAGTTGACAATTTGAATAATCCGGTGTATCTGCCGGATTATTTCTAGCGTTCTAACGATATTGAAGAAAAAATTTTTTGACGCAAAAAAACAATTTTATTATATTCCCGACCTTTTATTAGTGAATATCTATGAATCATTTAATTAAAATAAGCATAATATTACTTTATATAGTATTTGCTCAAATATATCCGGTTGTACATTGGCATGCTCAGGAACACCATGATGATGTAGCGTTTCGTTTAAGTGTTCATCCCCCGGAAGTACAATTAGACAGTTTTGATCATGACGATCATAATGATCAGGCTGATGAGCATGAACATGAAGACACACACTTTGATGGAGACAGTGATTATACAATTCATGCAAAAACAACAAATTCTATAATTACTGCAAAAACTCTTAAGAGTTATGTAGCTTCAGAGATTGAACCACAGGTTTTGAGCAGGATACCGAGGTATATACCTTTAAAAATCCCGAGTCAATATCTACCTTTATCATTTCCAAATCGCGCCCCCCCCATTTTTGTCTAAATAACTCATCAACCGATGCTGTTTAATTTTTTTTAAATAGTCTTCGGAAAATTATATCCAATTATACACAACACAATACAAGGAGGATAGAAGTGTCCATCCGAAGCTTTTTAATATTTTTATTAATTGCTGGCAGCTTGTTTGCACAAGGAAAGCAAGTTTCATTGGCTATTACAGATTTGCCAGAATTGCTTGTAAAAACAAGTCCGCAGCAAAGCTTGATTAATGCTCGACAAGCTATAATCAAAGCCCAAGGCGATGAAGCCTTGCAATGGTCAAATCCTGAGCTGAGCTATGATCAAGAATACGTTGAAAATAACGGAAACAAAGAAACTGAAAAATTGGCTTATATAAGCAAAACTTTTAGCCTACCATGGAATTATTGGCAACAGCGCAGTATATGGCAAGCTAATCTTGAAGCCGCAAAGTTAAACATGGAACAAGACTCGAAACTGTTGCTGGCATCTGTGCGCACGGGATATATAAAAGCAGGATTGCTAAAGAAATTATCTGAACAACAAATAAGTCTAAAAGAAGTTTTTAAAAAACTTAAACAGGCCGCCCACTCACAAAGCGAAGAAGGTGCAATTTCAAGAATGGAAGCACGACTGCTGGCCATGAGCATCTTTGGATTAGAGGGCGATTTATTACTTACTAAAAAGGAAAATAGCCTCGCATTAAGTTCATTGAAACAGATATTGGGTTTTGATTCTTCAGACGATATTATTCTAAGTACATCAATCCCATTTTTAAAAATTGACACAGATATTTTTGAAGGGGCGGAATTAACAAAAAACCATCCCGGACTAAAAGCTGGTCAGCTAAGGCTATCCGCATTGGAGCAAAGAATTACATTTGAAAAAAGCCGAATTATTCCTTCAATATCATTGCATGGTGGATATAAAAAAATAGATCCGGGCTGGAAGGGTTATACTTTTGGCCTGTCTATTCCATTGCCGCTTTTAAACTGGAATGGCCCGCAAATTGAAAAACAAAAAATAATTCATCAGATGCAGATGACAGAAAACGCTCTTTACCGTCAAAAAATGCGATCGCAAATTGATATCCTGGTTGAGACGGTTAAGAGGCAAATGGAATTATTGCATGAATATGGGAATGAGCAGTATAACAACACACTTGTTGAGGATTTATTAGCTGCTTATAAAGAGGGAACAATGTCTTTGGCCGAGTTCCTTAATGCGATACAAATTTATCGTGAAGCTAGCAAACAATATACTGAACAGTTGACCGGATACTATCGGGCTGTGTTTGAATTAGAGGCCATGTATGGTCGACAACTTGTAACATTTTAACAGAGGAAAACAATGAAAAAATTATTAGTAATTTTGCTAACGGGTTGGTTGCTGCTAATCGGCTGTCAACCGCATGATCATGAGCTCGAACAATCTGCAGCTGAAACGGAAGTTCCTGCTATTGCTATAACTCAATGGACAGAAAAGATGGAAATCTTTATGGAATATGAAACAGCTGTCGTAGGCCAGGAGATTAAATTCATCATTCATTTAACTACTATGGCTGATTTTCAACCGGTTCGTGAAGGTATGGTTTCACTGCATTTTAAACAGCCGAATGGATCAACGATATCAGTTCAAAAAGATGAACTACTGCGTGAAGGTATTTTTACACCCGTAAAAATATTTGAAACAGAAGGTGATTATCAATTCAGCATTAACTATCAGGGAGCTAAAGCAACGGAATCCTTTTCACTAGGCACTTTTCGGGTTTATAAAACATTTGCTGATATCCCTGCAAGCGAAGAAGAAGATGCTGGCGAGGAAATCAGTTATCTGAAAGAGCAACAGTGGAAAACATCTTTTGCTACAGAGGTCGCTCAGATGCGTCCAATTAAATCTTCTGTTGGGGTTGTGGGTGAAGTTAGGGTACGACCAGCTTCATACGCAGAAATTGTATCTCCGGTAGAAGGGATAATAAGCATTACTGAAGCAAAAAGGCTGGTTAAGCCAGGACAAAAAATAAGTATTGGCCAAACTATGGCCGTTATTGTTCCACCTTTAGTTGCCAAAAATAGCTGGGCGAAAATATATCTCGATTATGAGCAATCCAAAACGGAGTACGAAAGAGCGCAACGTTTAAAAGATAGAGCGGCAATCTCTGAGCGGGACTTTGAGCAGGCAAAACGAAATTATGAAATAAACAAGGCCGGATTTTCAAATTATTTTGATTCTGATGGCAGCAGTTTACGTTTTGATTCAAAGAACAACCAGTTCTTAATTACAGCGCCAATTAGTGGAATTGTTTCAGATGTGTCCATTTTACCAGGCCAGAAAATAGACCGCCATCAAAAATTATTCAGCATTGTTAACCCTGATATGGTGTGGTTAAAGTTGGACGTGTTTGCGGAACAGGCCAAAAATCTTACAGATATTTCCGGCGCCTCAATCAATATCCCCGGCAATGATAAAAAGATAAATCTTGATCGTGATGATATAAAGCTGATTAGCCGTGGCGAGATGATTGATCCTCAAAAAAGGACGCTTACTCTCTGGCTGGAAGCAAAAAATTACGAGCGCAAATTTTTAATTGGACAAACTTTTAGTGCGCAAATTTATACAAACCCGGAGCAGGACATGCTGACCGTTCCTTTGTCTGCTGTCTATGATGACAATTCGAAAAAAGTAATATTTGTTCACTCTTCTGGTGAATCTTTTGAAAAGCGTGAATTAGAAACGGGTCCGGTACATCGGGATTATATTTCTATTTTAAAAGGTGTTTCAGCCGGTGAAAGAGTTGTTAGTCTTGGTGGGTATCAGGTTAAATTGGCTTCCACTTCGGAAGAAATTGGTCACCCACATGCACACTAAATAAATGAATCTTGATGCCCGGTTTCTCGGGTATGACAAAAGAAAACAGGAAAAATTATGCTTGATAAATTAATGCAAATAAGTCTTAAAAACAGGCTGATAGTAATACTTGCATCCACGGCACTACTAATTACCGGAACAATTATTTCTATTGATTTACCGGTTGATGTGTTTCCGGATTTAACGGCGCCCACGGTTACCATACTTACCGAAGCACACGGTTTTGCGCCCGAAGAAGTGGAAATGCTTGTAACCTTTCCAATTGAAACCGCCGTGAATGGCGCATCGGGGGTACGTCGGGTACGTTCAAACTCTATTCAAGGCTTATCAACCATCTGGGTTGAGTTCGAATGGGGTACGGATATTTTTAAAGCCCGTCAAATAGTGAATGAAAAAATGCAGGCATTGCCAAATGCTATCCCCTCAGGAGTTGATCAACCTCTTCTGGCTCCTGTAACTTCCATAATGGGTGAGATCATGCTGGTGGGATTAACCAGCGATACCCTGACTGCAATGAACTTGAGAACAATAGCAGACTATACCCTACGCAGACGCATTATGGCCGTGCCCGGTGTATCACAGGTTCTTGTTTATGGTGGCGAAACAAAACAATACCAGGTACAGATTGATCCCTGGCATTTGAAAAACAATAATCTTAGCCTGAACCAGGTATTAGTCGCTGTTTCGCGTACTAATGTTAATGCTGCAGGTGGGATTTTTGTACAATCTGGAAAAGAATATTTGATCCGTGGCATAGGCCGCATTGAGAATATTTCCGAATTAGAGAAAACTGTTGTCGCTGTGCGTAAAGGTGTTCCTTTGCTACTTGGCGATGTTGCGGAAGTTAAAATATCAGCCGCCACAAAAATTGGCGAAGCATCCATTAATAATGAAAAAGGAATTATGCTGATTGTCAGCAAACAGCCGGATGCTAACACCCTTGAGTTGACAGACCGAATTCAAATGGTTCTTAATGAATCGAAAAACACCTTGCCCGCTGGAATTGTGATGCACACTGATATTTTTAAACAATCAGATTTTATTGAACTGGCTATTAATAACGTAGTTGACGCTTTGCGTGATGGCGCTATTTTAGTTATTGTAGTTTTGATGCTATTTCTGGCCAATTTCCGTACGGTTATCATTTCTATCACAGCCATTCCTTTGTCCCTGATAATAACAATGATCGTACTAAAAGTATTTGATTTAACGGTCAATACTATGACCCTCGGTGGATTGGCCATCGCTATTGGTGTACTGGTTGATGATGCTATTATATATGTTGAAAATGTTCATCGGCGCTTGCGGCAAAACGTTTTAAAATCTGAACCGGAACAGCGATCCTTTATTGATGTTGTGCATGATGCTTCATCAGAAATCAGAACGCCCATTGTAATGGCAACCTTCATTATCATTGTTGTCTTTTTACCTCTGTTTTTCCTAAGCGGTGTTGAAGGACGTATGTTAAGGCCGCTTGGTATTGCTTATGTTGTTTCCATTTTTGCCTCACTTTTAGTTGCAGTTACCGTTACACCTGCGCTTAGTTCTTTCCTGCTTAGGAAGATAGGAAAGTTCAATCAAGTGGAACCATGGCTTGTTCGAAAACTAAAAAAAATATATCAACCTAGTCTGCAGTGGGCCTTACAACATGGGGGTATAATAATTTCTATGGCAGTGGTTTTTATAATTTCTGCATTGGTTACACTTCCTTTTATGGGGCGTTCCTTTTTACCAGAATTTAATGAAGGTACCTTTAATATCAGTATGGCAACCGTTCCTGGGACATCATTGGAAGAGTCTGATAAAATCGGGCAGATGGTTGAATCAATTCTTTTGGCGCATCCTGCTGTTAAATCTACAGCACGAAGAACCGGTAGAACAGAATTGGATGAACACTCTATGGGATCACACGCCCACGAAATGGAGGTTCAGATAGATTTAGAGCAAATTACTAAAGATGAATTGTTGATAGAGTTACGAAACAATTTATCTATTGTACCCGGAACAGTTATTACGATTGGACAGCCTATAAGCCACCGTATTGACCATATGCTGTCCGGTACAAGGGCTAATATTGCTGTAAAGATTTTTGGTCCTGATTTGTATAAGCTGCGCAGCCTGGCCGATAAAATTGAATCACAAATGAAAAATATTGAAGGCATTGTTGACCTGTCCAAAGATCAACAGACAGATGTTCCACAGGTACGGCTAAAAGTAAACCGTGATAATATTGCGCTTTTTGGATTAACCGCTGCTGATGTGGATGAGATGATAGATATTTCATTCCTGGGAATGCCAGTGTCTCAGGTTTATGAAGGACAGAACCGTCATGACATTGTTGTGCGTTACGCGCCGCAATTTCGCCATAACCTCGATGCAGTACGTAATTCATTAATTGATCTGCCAAGTGGTGCTCAAATACCTTTGAAAATGGTTACTGATATTCAGGTTGATAAAGGTCCAAACTATATAAGTCGTGAAAATGTACAACGCAAGATTGTAGTTCAGGCCAACGTGGCTGACAGGGATTTGCAAAGTGTGGTTGATGATATTAAATCACAGGTTGCTGAAAACGAAGACCTTCCACAAGGCTATTATGTGGAGTATGGCGGTCAATTTGAAAGTGCGACTGAAGCAACCCGCTTAATTATGTTACTTAGTATTCTTTCCATTATTGCTATTTTGGTAGCCCTTTACATGGAGTTTGGGAATTTCCGCCAATCATTACTTGTAATGGTTAATTTACCACTAGCCTTAATTGGTGGAGTAATTGCCCTGTTTTTTAGCGAAGGAATTATTACAATTGCGTCAATGGTTGGTTTTATTACTTTGTTTGGTATAGCCGTGCGTAATGGAATTATTATGGTTTCACATTATAACCATTTAATAGAGGAAGAAGGAAAATCCCTACACGATGCAGTTGTACAGGGTTCATTGGAAAGGCTAAATCCTATATTGATGACTGCATTAACAACAGGGCTTGCGTTGTTGCCTTTGGCCATGGCAATGGGAGAGCCGGGCAGTGAAATTCAGGCGCCGATGTCCATTGTAATTCTTGGTGGATTATTGACGGCCACTTTTTTAAATATGATTGTTATCCCTGTTCTTTTTGAAAAGTGGGGAGTAAGAAAAGGAATTTAGAGATGAATAAACAATATAAACATGAACACCATTTCAATCAACATAAACCCAAAGCTGGTGAAATTCGTACCCGTTGGGTAATAATCTTAACTGCAATAACCATGACCGGCGAAATAATCGCTGGTTTGGTTTTTGGTTCAATGGCTTTGCTGGCAGATGGACTGCATATGGCTTCTCATGCTACCAACTCTGACAATTGGTGCTTTAGCATATGTTTATGCGAGGAAGCATGCTCGTGATAAAAAATTTAGTTTTGGGACAGGTAAAGTAAGTTCTTTGGCTGGTTTTACCAGTGCTGTTCTTTTGGCAATGTTTGCATTGATCATGGTAATAGAAAGCATTGAACGTTTTTTGAATCCTGTTGGAATTGCTTTCAATGAAGCAATTTTTGTGGCAATATTAGGATTAGTAGTAAGTGTAGTAGTGTGTTTATCTTAAATGTTAAGGAATATTCACACGGAGATCATGACGGTCATCAAGATCATAATTTACCGAGCAGCCTATTTGCATGTGCTTGCGGATGCATTAACTTCAATCTTAGCGATTGCAGCTTTGCTGGCCGGAAAATTTTATGGTCTGAATTGGATGAACCCAATGATGGGGATAATAGGTGCAATACTGGTTACACGCTGGTCGATTGGTCAATTGAGAGAAACAAGTCATGTCTTGCTGGATCATCAGGCTCCTGAATCACTAATGAATCAAGTTAAAGAAGTTTTACAAAAAGATGGTCAAAGTAAAATCTCCGATCTGCACATTTGGTCAATTGGTTCAAACCAGTATGCAGCTATCATAGAAATACTATCATCCGATTCTTCTAATTTTGAAGATTAACGCCGCCGACTTAAAATAGTTAAAAGTATCGTACATGTAACAATTGATGTACGTCAAGTAAAATAGTTAATTGTACCAGCACTGGTAGTAAAAGGTATCTTCTTCAAAAAAAAGTGAAGAAGCATTTAATGATTTTATTATTAATTGCGAGGTGATTTTGGCTGGTATTTTAGTTAATATTCTAAACTCCAACAAACCGGATTTAATTATAGGAACCATTGTGTTTTTAATTGTAATACGCGGTGCAACCAATATATTGAGGTTGTCAAAATAATATGAGTTTAAACTATGAAAAATGAAGAAGAATTCATCTTTCCCAAAAGATGGGGGACATTTAAGCCAAAGTTTATTTTCTCGTTAGTCGGTATTCTGGATTTGCTTGGCATTATTATCTGCTACATTGGGATTGGTTATGGGCGAAAGACAGTTTTGGATCTTCAGGGAAAGACGCAGATGCCGTAACCAATGGAATAAAATCAAAGAAGCTATAAACAATAAAATGATATTTGTTTGATTAATATATTTTGGAGGTTCTGTGTATAAAATATTAATACTTACTGTGTTTCATCTTGTAACATTGTTAAGTGCTCAAAATAATTTACTCCTTCCTGATACACTAAATGGAGAAATTGTGAATTTAACCCTCCAGCATGGGACATATCAATTTTATCCAGGATTGGATTCAAAGACAATGGGGGTTAACGGTGATATTTTAGGTCCAACACTTATTTTCAATAAAGGTAATTATGTAGACATCTTTGTGAAAAACCAATTAGAAGATACAACAACAATTCATTGGCATGGTATGCACGTTTCAGCAGAAAATGATGGTGGACCTCATACGACAATTGCCCCGGGGGAAATCTGGAATCCTCATTTTACTGTGTTGGACAAAGCCGGGACATATTGGTACCATCCTCATTTGCACCAAAAGACAAATGAACATGTGTCAAAAGGTATCGCCGGATTTATTATAGTTAGAGATGAAGAAGAAGCGGGACTCAACCTACCAAGAAGATACGGTATAGATGATTTTCCTTTAGCTATCCAAACAAAAACCTTTGACAATGATATGGAAATCGTAGTTCCATCAAATTCGGATTCAGTTTTGCTGGTTAATGCTACTATCAATGCTGTATTAAATGTTCCGGCACAAGTAGTTCGTTTTAGATTACTCGACGGTTCTTCTCAGAGGGTTTTCAATATTGGTTTAAGTGATAATAAATCATTTTATCAAATAGGCTCGGATGGAGGATTATTATCGAACTCAAATGAGCTAACCCGGCTTCAAATATCTCCGGGGGAAAGGGCAGAAATACTTATTGATTTTTCGTCTTTAGAGGGACAAACTGTTTATTTAAAAAGCTATGCATCTGAGTTTTCGAATGGTATTTACGGCGCAACAAATCCCGGAATGGGACAAGGCATGAGTATGACCGGATATAATCCTAATCCATTAAATGGAAATGATTTTACTATTGTTCAGTTCAATGTTGGTTCTCAGACCGATAACGCTATTACGGAAATCCCTTCATCCCTAGCTCTGGTAAATCCCCTTTTGGAAGCAAGTGCAGATACAACACGGGATTTTATTTTAACAGCCACAACACATGGACAAAATGCTCTTAATGGTGAATTTTTAATTAATGACGCATATTTTGAAATGAATATTATTAATGAAGTCATTCCGTTAAATAATGTTGAAGTTTGGTCTATCACTAATCAGTCACCAATCGCACATCCATTTCATATTCATGATGTTCAGTTTTATATCTTAGACAGAAATGGGTCTGCTCCGAACCTATCTGAACAAGGAAAAAAAGATGTCGTGCTTATCAAGCCGATGGAAACAGTAAGATTTATAACAGAATTTAAAGATTTTGCAAACGATTCGGTTCCTTATATGTATCACTGTCACATGCTTACACATGAGGATCAGGGAATGATGGGGCAGTTTGTGGTGATAGATGAATCAGTGTTAAGCATTACGGATGATCAAATAAGTGTTTACCAATTTGAACTTTTTCAAGCCTACCCAAATCCATTTAATCCCGAAACAAATATTGAGTTTGAGCTTAAAAATCCCGGATTGGTTAGTCTTGCGGTTTATAATGTCCTTGGGCAGAAAGTTGCTACACTCTTAAATGAATCAATGAATAGTGGGGTTCATGCTATAAAATTCAGGGCAGATAATTTTCCTTCAGGAATATATTATTATGCTCTAATTAGTAATGGGCAACAAACAGTCCGTAAAATGATGCTTGTGAAGTAATAGCCGTTCCACAAATTTTCCATGCGATCCCCGATGCTGAATAGTAACGGGGATTTTTTTTCGCAAATAATTGGGTGAAATATTACTAACCTGATAATATTGTAAAAGACAGCCAGGAATAACAATTTAATTCCGTTAGTTATAAACTGTGTTTGACCAACCTGCCATAAAACATTTTTTAGGATAAAGTTATGAAAAGCATAGTCTTAATTCTAACCATTTTCTCAATTGCTACTTTTTGCAGCGCCCAGGAACCCGAATGGGAATTGATTACCGATGATTACCTGGTTAGCGCACTGGCTATTGACCCAACCGATAGCCAGGTTCTTTATATAGACGGAGGAAACGGATTTTATAAAACAATAAATGGCGGTGTAACCTGGGATACAATTGGCACCGGCCTTAATAACCGTCCGGTAAAACTGATTGTTGACCACAAGAACTCCAATGTACTATGGGCAGGTGGCCCTACTCCACGAACAGGTGTTTTGCCGGAATGGATGGCCATTGCTAAAAGTATAGATGGGGCATTGTCTTGGTTTAAAAGTGACAGCGGTATTGCCAATTATGTTCATGGTGATCAAATATTTGGCCTTGAAATTGATAGAACCAGAAATTTTTTATATGCCTATGATAATGTTGAACCTGTTTATCAAAGCACCGATGGCGGACAATATTGGAAAAATATAGGCGCTACTGTACCCGGTGGAAAAGACTTGGCTGTAGATGAAGATGATGGGACACTATACTTTGCTTCAAACGGAGTTTGGAAGAAGGGTTTGGAAGAAGAGCAATGGACTTCTATTAGTGAAGGATTACCGAAAGATCAATTTGGATATTTAAGCGTTAGACAAATTGTAGCCACTAAAAACAGCAATACTATATATTGTGTGGTGGATACGATTGGAAATGGCTCGATTCAGCGTGTTTATAAAAGTTATAATAATGGCGCCAAGTGGTTTTCTTTAGATTTATTTGTAAGCAGTCCTTCAGAGATTATGGTTTTAGAAAGTGATACAAACACAGTTATTCTTGCATCGCAAACGGCATTTTATCCTGACACATTAGTTGGTGGGGTATTCATAAGCAGGAATGGTGGGAATTCATGGGCAATCAACTACAATGGGCTGCCAGATTCCCTGCCTTATATGAGTTGCGAAAATCTCAAATACGATGCTTCTATTAACGTTATTTATGCATATTTGGGACTATTTAATAGGGAATCTGTAATGCGAGGATTATATAAACTTAAATTGTCAAAACCAACAACTATCCAAGATAAAAATACAATCTCCAAGCAGAATTTTTTTATAAAGACATACCCAAACCCTTTCAATGATAAAATTACAATTCTATATGATTTGCTAAAAACGGAATTTGTATATTTAATGATATATAATATTAACGGAAAGGAGGTAAAAAATCTTGTTAACCAGACTGAACAAGATGGATTTCACAAAATTAGTTGGGATGGGAAAAACGAGCATGGGGAAGCTATATCTGGAGGCATTTATTTTGTTCAAATTCGAATGGGAAATTCAATTTTTACAAGGAAGGTTATATATTTACCATAATTTTTATTGGAGGTTTTTATGTTTAAGTATTTATTGTTTTTCTTTATATCTTCATTGCTAAGTGCTCAGGTTGCTAAAAACCTACAACGTGCGGGATATATTGATACAGAAACACTGTATCGTAAAATTGACCCAACAAGGATTATCGATTTTTCTGCTCAACACCCTGTTTCGGACATTTGGGGTTGGAGTTACAACGGCGTGGAATATGGCCTAATTGGTTTGGCTAACACAGGTTAGTGGTATCTGGTAGGATTTACCTGTCGCTCGTATAAAGTGTTGACTCGCAGCCGCAAACGGGTAGAGGAACCATAAACTGGGAATTATACGGGTCAAAGAGAAAGTCCCTATTTAACCTCATCACTATTTTTTGAATTTGTTGCTTTTACAATTTTTCACTAATATGAAATATGAGCCCATTTAACATCCTCAGCATAGAAAATAAATACAAACTCCTAATATTAGCTTTAATAGCAGGTATTTCAGTCCTTCACTTTAATACAGATACAATGAAATGGCAGTACCACCTTGTCTACATGCAGGCATACTTTATACCAATCATTTTAGGTGCTTTTGTCCTCGGAAAAAAAGGAGGGCTTGGAACAGCACTTATAGTTAGTATTGTATATTTACCACATATAATGTTTCAGCATGGTGGCCTAGTAGAAAATAATTTCATGCGCTTTCTCCAAATTGTATTGTTTAATGCAGTTGGTTATTTAACCGGATTAAAAGCTCAAGGTGAACGTACAGAAAAAGAAAAATATCAAATCGCTGCGGAAAATTTAGAGAAGTCCCTCGCCCAGTTAAAAACTCAATCAGACCAAATATCAGAAATGGAAGAACAAGCCCGTGCAACTGATAGGTTGGCTATTGTTGGAGAATTAACAGCAAGCCTTGCTCATGAAGTACGAAACCCATTGGGTTCAATACGGGGTGCTGTCGAAATCATCCGCGATTCCGTTCCAGCCGATATAAAGAAAATGGAATTTTTTGATATCCTGATCCAGGATACAGAAAGATTAAACCAGGTTGTTGAAACCTATCTTGGATTTTCCAAAAAACAATCTCAACAGTTTTCCACATACAGTTTAAATGAAACAATACAAAATATAGCTTTAATGATCGGTGCCCAGGCACGTAAAAATAAAATCCGGTTGAAGACTGACATTCCTGAAAAAACCATAACCTTAAAAGGAGATCCTAATCATGTGTGGCAAATTACTATGAATGTCCTCTTAAACTCCATTCAAGCCATGCCTGATGGTGGTGAGATTGCAGTGATACTTTCGCCCGACAAAATATCCAAGAATAAAATTCAGCTGATAATCAAGGACCAAGGTAAGGGTATCCCGGATGTAAAAATAAATCAGATATTTAAAGCCTTTTATACAACCAAAAGTAAAGGGACAGGACTTGGATTAGCGATTGTTAAAAGGATTGCTGATGAAAACAACTGGCATATTTATGTAAATAGTAAAGAAGGTGTTGGCACTGAATTTGCGATAGTTATTCCCCTAAATGGTTCCGACACTCAATTATCTTGAGGATAAAATGCGTATATTGTTAATTGATGATGATATAAATTTAGGCAAAGTTATTGGTTACCAATTGGAACAAAATGGATTTCAAGTAGACAAATGTTCAAATGGTTCCGATGGAATTACCAAATTTAAAAAAGGTTCTTATGATATTGTTATTAGTGATATACAGATGCCGGACATTTCGGGTATTCAGGTGCTAAAAGAAGTTCGTCGTATTAATAATCAAGTTGTTGTTGTAATGATTACAGCTTACGGCAGCGTTGATAATGCTGTTGAGGCATGTCGTTTAGGAGCAGATGATTATATTGCCAAGCCATTTGGACAAGAGCAGCTTTTATTTACTATTGAAAAAGCAGTTCGTTTAAGAACATTACAGTCTGAAAACAAACAACTTCGCCATGAACTTACAGATAAATTCAGTTTTGAGAATATGGTTGCCAATAGTGGTGCTATGCAAAATGTTTTACGGATTACTCAAAAAGTTGCGTCAAGCAATGCGACGGTAATTATTCTTGGAGAAAGCGGCACTGGTAAAGAACTGATAGCAAGGGCGATTCACTATAATAGTTCCCGTAAAGACAAAGCACTGATTACAGTAAACTGTCCTTCAATTCCCGGTAATTTGCTGGAGAGTGAGTTGTTTGGTCATGTAAAGGGATCATTTACAGGTGCTATCAAAGACAGGGCCGGTAAGTTTGAACAAGCAAATGGCGGGACTATCTTCCTTGACGAGATTGGTGATTTGCATGAAGAGCTACAGGCCAAACTTTTACGTGTTTTACAAGAACAGGAGTTTGACCAGGTTGGAGGTTCAAAACCAATAAAAGTGGATGTACGTGTAATCGCGGCAACCAATCAAAACCTTCTCGAACTTGTAAAACAAAAGAAATTCCGTGAAGACTTATATTATCGATTAAGCGTAGTACCTATTAATATACCGCCTTTAAGAAACCGGGTTGAGGATATCCCATTTTTAATTGAGTTTTTTCTTAAACGTTTTTATGGCGAAGAATCCTATAGCATCTCCAATGAAGTAATATCTGCGTTGAAAGCATATGAGTGGCCTGGGAATGTACGTGAATTGGAGAATGTTATCGAGCGCATGGTTACACTTGCTTCGGAGAATACTTTAACAAATAGCGACCTACCTGAATACATTGAACTTCAAGGTCATGACCCAGCATCATTTGCTATCAAAATACCTGATGAAGGTATTTCATTGGATTCAATAGAGCGCTTGGTCATAAGGGAGGTGTTAGGGAGAACCGGAGGTAACCAGTCGCAAACTGCCAGACTTTTGCAAATTCCACGACATGTCCTTTTATATCGTATCAAGAAGCTTGGTATTGAAGAATAGTTTTTTTTAAGTATTACTTAAAATATTTCTTCCCCAATAAACACAGATCTTACAAAAATTAACAAATACACTATCATTCTATACGCAGCCCAAAAAATAGAATACAATTCTACAATGTACTGTAGAATATTCTACACATCTTAGTTCTTCTTCCTCCAAATTCCTCAAGTTTTCATAATTATATAGAAGCTCTCCTTTCTTAAGGCCACTAAAATCAATACTTCACAGATAATATAATCATTTCTAAAATAACTGGCACACAAGTTGACATAAAGGCATCATGATTAATACTTATGCAAAACAGAGAATGAATAACAAAACCGCTAAACATATAATAATTGCACTTTTAGTATTAGGTACCCTTGGTGGATTATTGTTTTTCCCTGTCCAACTATCCGATGGTTATACATGTTTTTACCATCGCATTTTTGATGCAGACTTTCCAGTGTTGGGTCATGAACATAGTGATAATCTGGCATCAAATGGTGATCATCACGGCACCGGGATGATGGATGTTTATATGGGAGGCTATGCTTTTATCTGGTGGGGTAGCCTGGTTCTGGTTTCTTTTAGTATTTATAGCTTAAAACGTAGAAACACGCAAAGGGCTAAAACCCTTAATTGATTAATGGAGGAAGGATTTAATGCAGATAAATTTAATTAAAAATGTAACGCTAATTATTAGTGTGTTCATAGGGATTAGCATAAGTCAGGATATTAAAAGTACAATAGTCCTTGATGATTTGATTGTCGAGGGCATAGCTAATAATCCTCAGTTGCATGCATTTTATACAAAATCTCAAGCCGATCTTGCAAAGATACCTCAAGCAGGATCTTTACCTGATCCTATGATAAGTCTGAATATTCTTAATCTGCCAACAGATAATTATGTTTTTGATCAGGAGCCAATGACCGGAAAGCAAGTTGCTATAAAACAAAAATTTCCTTTTCCAGGAAAGCTTGGTCTAAAAGAACAAATTGCCCAAAAAGGTGCTGATGTTTCAAATGCGAATTGGCAGGAATTAAAGATACAGTTAATCCGAAACATTAAAAGCACATACTATGATCTTTATTTTGTAGATGAAGCCATTTCAACAACAGAAAAAAACCGCGAGCTGTTGGTTGAATTTGTAAATATTGCTGAACAAAAGTATACAGTCGGAAAAGGTGTCCAGCAGGATGTATTGAAAGCACAGGTTGAACTTTCAAAAATGCTCGATCGGTTAATTAATTTAAAACAGAAGCGTGAAAAAATTGAAGCGCGTCTTAATGCACTCTTAAATCGAAAAATTAACCAGCCTTTTGGTAAGACAGAAAAAATAAGTTATCAGGAATTGAAAATTGACCAGGAAACCATTGAGCAATTGATTCTGCAGAAAAGACCACTTTTTAGCGCCTGGCAACTGCGAATTGAACAAAACGATAAAAAGGTAGCATTGGCAAAAAAACAATACTGGCCCGACTTTTCCTTCTTTGCCGCTTATTCCCAACGTGATGTTTTACAAAATGGAATGGGTGGAGCTGATTTTTTATCTGCAGGAATTACACTTGATATTCCTCTTTATTTCTGGCGCAAACAACGTAAGCAGGTAGAGGAAAAGCAGCTTTTCAGGAAAAGTATTGAGCATAGCTACGGTAATATAAAACTGAAAACTTTCTCTGCCTTGGATAATGCCATAACAGATCTTGCAAAAAATGATGAACGCCTGGAGCTGTATGAAACGGGCATTATACCACAGGCTGCCCAGTCTTTACAATCAGCAATGATAGGCTACCAAACAGATAAGGTAGATTTTTTAACACTCGTAAATAACCAGATGACTCTGTTTAACCTGGAGTTAGAGTATGAGCGAATCCTGAGTGAATACAACAAAAACATTGCTGAATTGGAATATCTCGCTGGTGGTGAGTTACCTGGTTCGAATAATTAAAATAGATGAACAAAAAATTTATCGGAGGAACAGATGAAACAGAGCTTTAAACGCTTATTAATATTTAGCTCACTTTTTATACCGCTAATCTTTATTTCGTGTGGGTCAGATGAGTCAGAACAAAAAGCAGAAACAGCAAATATGGAAACTGCTGATGAAAATCAATTGTGGACATGTGGAATGCACCCTGAAGTTATTTTGGATGAGCCGGGCCAGTGCCCAAAGTGTGGCATGAACCTCGTGCCTGTGAAAAACTCGCAAGGATCTCAGGCCAATACTGCAACCACAAGTGGAGAACGAAAAATTTTATATTGGCAGGCACCGATGAATCCGACGGAGATTTATGATAAACCCGGTAAATCTAATATGGGAATGGATTTAGTCCCGGTTTATGAAGGTGAAACTTCATCGGGAAGCTCAGTAAGTATCGATCCAACAACAGTCCAAAATATGGGGGTGCGATTTGCCCCTGTTGAACGGACTGACTTCAGCAGGATCATTCGTACAGTGGGTAAAGTCGATTATAATGAAGAAAAAATATATGCTGTTTCGACCAAAGTATCCGGTTGGATTGAAAAATTATATGTGGATTATACAGGTAAAGAAGTACGAAAAAATCAGCCGTTGTTAGAGATATATTCACCTGAACTGGTTACGACACAGCAGGAATATTTGCTGGCATTAAAAAACAAAGAATTAATTAGTGATACAAAATATGCCAGCATAAAAGAAGGTGCTGAGTCTTTGTTAAATTCAACCCGTCAGCGTCTTTTATATTGGGATATTCCGGAATCAGAAATTAAAAAATTGGAAAAACGCGGAACGGTTAAAAAAACCTTGACCTTGGAATCTCCTGCAAGTGGTGTAGTAATTCATAAGAATGCTGTTGAAGGATTACACGTAAAAGAAGGATCATCACTTTATCAAATTGCTGATCTCTCAAAGATTTGGGTTTATGTAAGTATTTATGATAATGAAGTTCCATGGATAAAAATTGGACAAAAAGCTGAAATGGAGCTTTCCTATTTGCCTGGTAAAAAGCTTGAAGGCCAGGTAAGTTATATTTACCCATATCTCAGCGACAAAGCCCGTGATATTAAAGTCCGCCTTGAATTCCCCAATCCTGGTCTTGAATTAAAACCGGGAATGTATACAAATGTTACCATAGAAACCTCTCCAATTCCGGATGCCATAGTTGTGCCAACTGAAGCGGTGATTCGGTCTGGTCAGCGCAATGTAGTTTTTATAAGCAGAGAAGAAGGTCGTTTTGAGCCACGTGAAGTGATCGTAGGAGAAGAAAGTGCATCCCGTCAAATACGTATTCTGTCTGGATTATTAGGAAATGAAAAGGTAGTTGTTTCAGCTCAGTTTTTACTTGATAGTGAAAGCCGCCTGCAAGAAGCCATTCAGAAAATGTTAGCTGAAAAATCAAACAGTAAAAAAGACAAGCCAGAAATGGAAGATGATGAAACCATGGATGATCATTCTTCCATGGAAACGGAAAAAAACCCGGATATGGAAGAGCATGATCACTCAAATATGGATGAAACCGATGAACATAAAATGAATAACGATGAAGGTGCAGAGATGAAATACGGTGGTGATATGGATATGGGGCAAGGCAAAAATGCAACAAAGAAATCTGAAAAAGAAGGCCATGAAAATTCCGGTATGAAGTGTGGTGACGGAATGGATATGGAAGAAACAAAGAAATCAGATAAAGAAAAAGACAAAGAAGAGCACGATAATAGTGATCATTAATCCTCATTCATAAATCATAGTGAATTGCAAAGTTCTTACGGAGAAAATAGATGTTAGAAAAGATAATAGAAGCTTCGGTAAACAATCGCTTTCTGGTATTAATTTTTACTGCCTTTATCAGTTTTGCAGGAGTATATACACTGCTTGATACACCGGTGGATGCCATACCGGATTTGAGTGATGTTCAAGTTATAGTTTTTACAGAATTTCCTGGTCAAGCTCCACAAGTTGTGGAAGACCAGGTAACTTATCCCTTAACCAGTGCCATGTTGGCAGTTCCATTCGCGAAAGTTGTTCGTGGGTATTCATTTTTTGGACTCTCTTTTGTTTATATCATATTCGAGGATGGTACAGATATTTACTGGGCTCGCAGTCGTGTTCTTGAGTATCTGAATTATGTTTCCAGCAGTTTACCTCAAGGAGTAACACCTGCACTTGGTCCCGATGCGACAGGTGTTGGTTGGGTCTATGAATATGTTTTAGATGGTGGAGATAAGTATGACCTGCAACAATTACGCTCCATTCAGGATTGGTATTTAAGATATGAATTAACAAGTGTACCGGGTGTTGCTGAAGTTGCCAGTATAGGTGGCTATGTCAAACAGTACCAGGTGGAAGTAGACCCAAATAAATTGCTGGCTTACAATATGCCTATCCAAAAAGTACGTATGGCAATTAAAAACAGCAATAATGATGTTGGTGGTAAACTGGTTGAAATGAGTGAAACCGAGTATATGGTCCGAGGTCTGGGTTATATCGAATCAATAGAAGATATTGAAGATATTCCTCTCGGGGTAGATAAAGACGGGACACCCATTTTAATAAAAAATGTTGCTGATGTTCATATTGGCCCTGAGCTGAGACGAGGGCTTGCTGAATGGAATGGCGAGGGTGAAACGGTTGGTGGTATTATTGTAATGCGCTTTGGTGAAAATGCCCTCAAAACAATCGATTTAGTTAAGGCAAAGTTGAAAGATCTTGAAAAAGGTTTACCAGAAGGTGTCAAGATTGTACCTGCTTATGACCGTTCAAGTTTGATTGAAAGAGCTATTGATAACCTGAGTTTTAAGCTTTTTGAAGAAAGCATTGTTGTAGCCTTGGTAAGTATTATTTTCTTACTTCACTTTCGCAGCGCTTTTGTGGCCATTTTTACTTTGCCGCTCGGTATTTTAATGGCTTTTATCGTAATGAATTACCAGGGACTTAATGCAAATATTATGTCTTTGGGTGGAATAGCTATAGCTATTGGTGCAATGGTAGATGCCGCAATTGTAATGATTGAAAATGTGCACAAACACTTGGAACGGGATGCCGGTAAGAAAGATCACTGGCAAATAATAATCGATGCATCCAAAGAGGTAGGGCCTGCGCTATTCTATTCGCTATTGATTATCACACTTTCGTTCTTACCAGTTTTTACCCTTCAAGCCCAGGAAGGACGGTTATTTAAACCCTTAGCTTTTACAAAAACATATTCAATGGCAGCGGCGGCCCTATTGGCTTTAACAGTAGTTCCTGTTTTTATGGGTTATTTTATTCGAGGTAAAATTATGCCTGAGGAGAAAAATCCCATTAACCGCTTCCTTATAAATATATACCGTCCTGTTATTCATTTAGTACTTCGCTTTAAATGGTCAACAATCATTGCAGCGGTTGGTGTACTGTTAATCTCAGTACTGCCATTGAGCAAAATTGGTTCGGAGTTTATGCCTCCGTTGAATGAAGGGGATCTGTTATATATGCCTACGACCGATCCGGGTATTTCTATTACAAAAGCCAAAGAGCTTCTCCAACAAACGGATAAGATTATCAAAAGCTTTCCTGAAGTTCATCACGTGTTGGGAAAAATAGGACGTGCTAAAACTGCAACTGATCCTGCACCACTTTCTATGATTGAAACGACTATCATGCTGGAGGATGAAGAAAACTGGCGTCCGGGAATGACTATCGAAAAATTGGTTGAAGAAATGGATGCAGCCATTAAGTTTCCAGGCTTAACCAATGCCTGGACAATGCCCATTAAAACCCGAATTGATATGCTTTCAACCGGGATTAAAACCCCAGTTGGGATTAAAATAATGGGACCAGACTTACAGACTCTTTCTGATTTAGGTCAGGAAATTGCGCTCGTTATCAAAGATGTTGAAGGCACACTCAGCGTATTTCCGGATAAGACGGTTGGGGGAAACTTTTTTGATTTTGATATAAATCGCAAAGAAGCATCTCGTTATGGGTTGACTGTTGGAATGGTCCAGGAAGTGATCATGTCAGCTATTGGTGGTATGAATGTATCATCAACTGTAGAAGGGCTTGAAAGTTATCCAATCAATGTTCGTTATAACCGTGAGCTCCGTGACAACCTTGAAGCTCTTAAACGTGTTTTGGTTCCAACACCGACTGGTGCTCAGATTCCTATAAGTTATGTTGCTGATATCAGCATTAAAAAAGGGCCTCCTGTAATAAAAAGTGAAAATGCCCGCAGAACAGCCTGGCTGTATGTCGATCTCCGCGGAATTGATGTGGGAACGTATGTACAAAACGCTAAAAAAATTCTTGAGGAAAAAGTCGATTTCCCGGAAGGGTATAGTGTAGTATGGTCTGGTCAATATGAATATATGGAACGGGCACAAAAAAGGTTGCAGATTGTAATCCCTATCACTCTGGTAATAATATTTCTACTGCTCTATTTCAATTTCAAAAATATTCAGGAGAGTATAATTGTGATGCTCTCATTGCCTTTTTCACTGATTGGTGGGATCTGGTTCCTGTACTTCCTTGATTACAATTTTAGTGTAGCTGTGGGTGTAGGATTTATTGCCCTGGCAGGTGTAGCTGCGGAAACAGGTGTTATAATGCTGATATACCTGGATCAATCCTACAACGAAATGAAAAAGAAAGGTATGATGCGTTCAGTTAAGGACTTGTATGCTGCAATTATAGATGGGGCTGTAAACCGTGTCCGGCCAAAAATGATGACAGTTATGGCAATTATGGCAGGATTAATACCAATCATGTGGGGTCATGGAACGGGATCACAGGTTATGAAGCGAATTGCGGCGCCAATGGTTGGTGGAATGGTTTCCTCAACGGTGTTAACCCTGGTTGTTATTCCGGCAATTTATTATTTGTGGAAAAGCCGAGAGGTTGAACATATGGCCATACAAATTGCCATTGATGAGAATAATGACAGCGAACCTGCTTAGAAAAATAATTAACAAGGAGTAGATGATGAAAGAAGTAAAAGCATTTATCCGCTCAATAAAAGCGGAAGAAGTAATTGAAGCTCTAGAAAACCTTGGAGTATCTGATATAACACTGATTGATGTGATGGGTATCGGTGAGCACATGGCTGATCCTAATGAGGCAAAGTTTTCCATTAAAATAATAGAAAAATATTGTGACCTGGCAAAGGTTGAAACTGTGTGTAAGTCGGAAGATGTGCATGAAATTGTTGAGACTATTAGAAAGGTTGCCTATAGCAGTATGAAAGGTGATGGGATGATCTATGTATCTCCAGTTGAGATGGCTGTTAAAATTCGCACCGGGTCTGTTGGGGAGGACGCCTTATGATCAGGTATAAAATATTAAATAAATGTTACAAAATTCATGATACGTGATAATAAGAGATTCGAATAGTATCTATTTAAAAAGGAGATAAACAAAACTATAATATCTATTAATCTAATCAGGAGAAATAAAATGAAACAAAATAATTCAATATACAAAGTGATTTTCATCTTTACATTAACGTTCTTCTTAGTCGTTTCCCATGCGAGCGCACAGCACATGGGTGGTGATAAACAAGGTCATAACATGAAAGACAATATGAAAAACATGCAGAATTCAGGCATGCAGCATATGAACCAGCAGCATATGCAAATGAACATGGACCAGATGATGAAGCACATGAACGAAATGGTTTCTCACACGGATGAGATGATGAAATCAATGCATGGCGAAGACGGTCATAAAATGAAGAACATGATGTCTGGAGAAATGCAAAATAGCATGATGGGAATGGGAATGAATATGAATGAGATGACTAAAGATATGCAAAAAATGATGGAGCAAATGCAAAAAATGATGTCCGATGAAGATATGATGAAAGATCCAGACATGAAAAAACATATGGAAGATATGCATAATAATATGAGCAGCATGATGAATGCAATGGATGGGATGATTAAAAATCTAGATGATCTGCAAACGCCAAAAAACAAAGAAGAATAAGAATGGTTTTTATTAAACAGAGACAATCCACAGGCCCAATTAAGGGCCTTGGATTTCTGATTATACTGATTTTAGTTTTACCAATAAGCATTTTAAATGCCAAAGAAAAATGGGCACTAAACACGTCTCTATCATATAGCACTGGTAAATACATTTATGAGAGTGGTGTGGATAATTATACGCTTTATCTAGGAGGGCGTTATAGTAATGACAAGTTTAGTATATCAATGACGGTCCCTTTTACTATGCAGCGGGACAATCTTGATACTTTAGGTACAACAAATACCAGTAATTCACATATGGATAGCGATCATTCAATTACGGCTGGTGTTTCGGATGTTTATCTATACAGTGAATATAATTTGTATCGTTCATTTTTCGTTACCGGCCAAATAAAAATACCGACTTCAACAGGTAGTACATTATTTAGTTCAGGAGAGTTTGATTATGGTATTGGTTTAGCATTTAGAAAAATGTATGGAACCTATAAATTGTTTGCTGATGCCGGATATCTTGTTTTTGGTGATCCTAGGCAGTTTAGTTATGATGATCCTTTTGTTTATGGAATAGGAGTAGCAAAACACGCTAAGAACGGTGAATCTTCAGTCTCCTTTTATTACCAGGAATACGGACGGATTATAAGTGGTCTTGATCCACCCAGACAATTCTCAGTTGCCTATTTCAGGCTAATATCTAAGGATGTGGGAATTTCTTTTTATGGATCCAAAGGATTTGGAGAAAGCAGTCCTGATTTTGCCTTTTCAATAGGCATGGATGTAACTATTTAGTTTTAATAATCAAATAATAACAATTAAAAAATGAGAGACTTATGCAAATATTACCTGAATGGGCTCCTGGGATACATCCTCTAATAATTCACTTTCCAATTGTTTTAATAACACTTGCCATAGCATTAGATCTATTATCAATAATAAAAAGGATAGACCATATTAAACAGTGGGTATCGATATTATATGTTCTTGGCACAGTTGGAGTAATCGCTTCTTTTTTTAGTGGAAGATATGCAGCAGATTCACTCACTATACCGGAAGGGTATTATGAAGTATATCCTGCAATAAGCAATCACGCAAACGTAGCCTTCTATACGGTCCTGTTTTTTATTGTTTATGCAATTATTCGCACTCTGATGTTCAGGTTTAGCAAAGACAAGAATCGGAGTCTTTCAGTCTTAATGTTTTTTTTTGGCTTAATCGGTTTTTTCCTTGTTATGCAAACCGCAGATAAAGGCGCTGAACTGGTTTATCGATATGGAATGGGAACACAAATATTATCAAAACTAAATATGACCGAAAAAGCTATTCATCCAAAAAATGGTTTGATTCAGAAAAAAAATGGATCCTGGGAATGGATAATGAACAACAACGCAGCAGTAGTTCTTGACTCGCAATTCACTCTGATAAAAGGAAATAATAATAACCTAAACTTGGAAGATGAAGGAGAACAATTGGCTATTACTGTGTCAGACAATGAAACCTATTTCTATATATATGATCAAGGTTTTTCTGACATTGCCCTTATGGCTGAGATTAACCTGGATGCTTTTAATGGCCGGTTTTCCCTAGTTCATCATGTTACCGGTAATACACAGTTCGATTTTTTGGATGTTGATGGAAAAGAAATCCGCCTGGGTCGAAGCACCGATGGTAAAACAATGCTCTTTGATCAAGCTCTGATATCCACAAAAGGATGGTTCAGCTTGAAGGCGATAGGTACAAAAGGGCATTTCCGGGGATATGTTAATGATGAGTTAGTGCTGCATGGACATGGTAAGGATTTACCCTCTGGTCAGACAGGATTTATATTTTCTGGAAAAGGCAAAATATTACTGAAAAATATAAAAACCGAGTCCATTGATTCTGCAACCAATATAAAAGATGATAGTATTGAGGCTTCTGAAATTCAATCTCAAGAACAAAATGAAGATCACGGTAATCATGATCATTAAGAAAGATGTGAACTAATGATGTCTCTTAATCATCAGGAATATACTTTTCCGGATGAAGTTCCGGTATTATCCTCAAAGCGACTAAACCTTGTTGAACTCACTGAAGATCACGTTAAAGATATATTCGAAATTTATTCCAATGACTATGTTACTAAATATGATGATTGTTATTCATTTACTTCAATTAATCACGCATTAGATGCAATTAATTTATTTAAACAATCATTTGAAAATCGAACTGGAATTCGATGGGGGATATCTATAAAAAATGAGAAAAAAATAATTGGAAATATCGGATTTAGTCATTTTGAGCCTTTCCATACTGGTAAAGTGGGATTTGCACTAAATGTAAAGTATTGGAACATGGGCATTTGTACAGAAGCAATAAGAGAAGTTCTTCAATTTGGTTTCAACGTATTAAAAATACACCGCGTTGAAGCAGAATCTCATCCCAAAAATATCGCTTCTGGGCAGGTTTTAGAAAAGAATGGCTTTAAAAAAGAAGGGAGGTTAAGAGATTTTGCTTTTTGGAAGGGGAGTCATCAAACAATAGATATGTATAGTAAGCTTTCTCAAGACCCAAATAATTAATATTAGTACTAATAAAACAGGAGAAAATATGTCAATTAAATCCTCATTCAACATTCTGATGTTGTTTGTAGCAACGTTCTATCTAATGTCGTTTTTGGTGCATCCAGTTAATAAGAAAAATGAAAATACTGACTGGCTTGCACCTGTAGAAGCGGATAAGACTATTAATCCGCTAAAAGGGGATGAGAGCGCGTGGGGAAAAGCTAAAGAAACATATAATACGTTATGCGCAATTTGTCATGGTGAAAATGGCCTTGGGGACGGCATAGCTGGTATAGCCCTAAAACCACGTCCGGCAAACTTTAAACTCGACAGAGTTCAAAAACAAAGCGATGGGGCCATTTTCTGGAAGTTAACAAACGGTAAACCACCAATGGCAGCCTATCAAGAATCTTTAACTGAAGAGCAACGCTGGCAGCTGGTTAATTATATTCGACATTTAGCAGAGGACAACTAAGAATAGGAGCAAATATGAAGAAAGTTATTCTATTATGTTTAATAATTATTACATCCATTTGGGGTCAGAACACAGACGATCTCAAAAAAAAGATAGACAGGGTCCAGCCTGGGGATAGCCGGTTTTTGTTGCGTGGCTATGCGCATTCAGGGCTTGAAGTTCTTGATGATGAATCAAGTTTTGTTGGGGGAAGCTTTAATCCAATTTTTTTATGGCAGCAGTCAGACAGGTTACTTTTTGAAGCAGAATTGGAACTGGAATTGGAAGACGGTGAAACTCATCTCGCGCTAGAGTATGCAAACATGTCATATATACTTAATGATTATGCTACGATCCGATTAGGTAAATTTTTAATGCCATTTGGTACATTTGCCGAACGGCTGCATCCGAGGTGGATCAACCGTCTACCATCAAATCCTTTGGGATTTGGACATGAAAGTGTAGGTCCTGCCCGTGATTTAGGAATAGAATTACGTGGAGGCTCTGATTTAGGAACAGGAAAAATTAATTATTCTGTATATGTTTCAAACGGCCCGGGACTGAACGATGGAACAGATCCTGAGCTCGAAGCTGAGGAAGCAGGAATGTTAAATTATGATAATTCAGATGATAATAATCCTAATAAGGCCATCGGAGGAAGACTGGGTATTTTGCCTTTAAGCAATTCAAGCATCGAGATCGGGATCTCCGGACAATATGCAAAAGTTGGCAATCATGATTCTGACTTTGAAGATATAGGTGCTCTTTTATACGCATTTGATTTTTCTTATGTAAATAAGATTAATTTTTTAAAAGGATTTGTGGATATTAAAGGGCAGTTTAATGGTGTAGATGTTGACCAGGCAAATTACCTTAATGGAGAGGATTCCAGTTCTTATCGTTTTGATAACTTAAGCCAAGCGTATTATGTGCAGCTATCATATCGCCCAGCCAATATCGGACTTTCATTTTTTGAGGATCTTGAGTTTGTTGGACGCTACTCTTCACTGGATTTCCCGGAAGGCGCTTTATGGGAAGGACATGAAACACAATATGCATTTGGGATTAATTATTGGCTTGATTGGAGAACAGTTATAAAACTCTCATATCAAACTGAAGAATCAGAAGGCGGACATGGCGATGAAGCAGCAGATGCTCATGCATCCAGCGATGCTATCTTGCTGCATTGGTCGTTTGGATTCTAACACATTTAAAAGGAGATCATCATGAAATTAAAAGGTATAAGATTATTCGGAATTTCTGGGTTTTTAATGCTTTCCATTCTATTTATAAGCGAAAGCTGTACAACTGCACCCAAAGGAACCCAACAAAAACCAGGTGCGCTATTATGGGGAGAGAATTGTGTTCGCTGCCATAATGGGCCGTCACCAACAGCATTTAGTGATGTTCAATGGGAAACAATTGCTATGCATATGCGGGTACGGGCAAGCTTAACTGCAGTTGAAACGGAAAAAGTTGTTGAATTCTTAAAAATGGCAAACTAAATAAGGAATTTACATGAGTTATTATTTTTCAAAAACAGTAGCATATTCCTATAATGAGGCAATTGAAAAGGTAACTAATCTTTTGCAACAACGAGGGTTTGGTATTTTAACAGAAATTGATGTTCAGGCAACATTAAAGAAAAAGCTGGATGTAGATTTTAATAAATACATTATTCTTGGTGCATGTAATCCACCATTTGCATATAAAGCATTACAAGGAGAGAATAAAATAGGCACAATGCTGCCTTGTAATGTAATTGTTCAGGAAATCGGTGATGGTGAGGTTGAAGTTTCTGCAGTAGATCCAATGGCGTCAATGATGGCAGTTGAAAATCCGGAACTTGAAGAAATAGCATTGGAAATAGGAAACTTATTATCTGAAGTGATTGAAGAGTTGTAATGAAAGTGAATTGATTTTGGGAGTCAACATTATAAACGAATATGGCGACTCCCGAATTTCATTATGATTAAAGCCCAATACAAAATCGTATTTGATAAAAGATGATAGGAGGACAATAACTATGGCAAAAACTAAAAGGAAAAAACGAAATTATCCTACAAATAAAAGAAAAAAATATTCAGGTCCCACTTTGAATCAAATTTTAATAGCTGCCGGAATATTAGCTGCGGCTTTCCTTTATATTATTTATGGTGATATTGCAAAAAGCGAACGCATACATAGTTTACAAACCTTGGTTGAAAATAAAAGCAACGATCATAAATTGGAAACAAATGTATTGGAAATTGCAACAAAGTTTGTTTGTTCATGCGGAGAGTGCAAAAAAAAATCCCTCGATATATGTAAATGTGATGTAGCAATTCGTGAACGGCAGTTTATAAGGGAAAAATTAATAAAAAAAGAGCATCCTGATAGTATAATCGTAGCTCTAAACAGAGAATATGGTTTAATAAAGCCCCACTTTAAAGATAAATACATTCCTTAAAACTTTTAATTCGAGCATGAATGAATTACTAAAGCCAACCATCCAAACAATCTGTTTGATCAATAAATTTCATTTGTAGGATATTCTCCAACTCCTTGTAGAATAATCTTCTATTTCACAATTGTATCCCTCCTGTATCTCATGATGAACCCTATAAAATAAGCACAACTAATATTTGTGAAAACTGGCACTTAATTTGTAAAAGAGATTAAAAAGCCTGAAACAGGATAATATTTTTAAACACATTATAAATAGAAACTTTACCCTATGAAACTAACATATCCTTCCCCTCCGTTAAAACAATTAAATAATGTAATTCGGCTTTCTATTTTGCTAATCGGGTTATCCATTCTTACAAGTTGTATGATGGGTATTCATAAATTAGGTCGGTTAACTGGTTCTGAAATAGCTAAATCGGAGCAATTGAACGAATCAGGGTTGATCGATCAGCTTATAGATAATGCAATTAAAGACCTTTCTAAATCTGAAAAAAAGTCAATTGAATTTATAGCTGTTTGGGATATTAAATCACAAGGATCTGGTTTAGACAGTGAAAATGTTCGCCAGAAAATTATAAACAGTCTTGTAAATAATACTTCAATCAAAGTTGTGTCACGAGAACATCTTGATGAATTATTATCTGAACAAAGTCTTACGCTGACCGGCACAATAGATAGTACAAAGGCGGTAAAAATTGGTAGCCTAATTGGAGTACAGGGTTTTATAACAGGATATATTGCTAAACAAAAAGACAAAATAGAATTGAGCCTCAGCCTGATTAAAACAAGTAGCGGGGAAGTTGTATGGTCTACTATTCAACAAGAAAAAACAACTTATTAATATAGCTTTATTGACTGAAAGGACAATATATGAAATTTGGAAACCTAAGTATCTATGTAGCACTGATTTCGATTATCTACTCTTCATGGTTTTATTACCAGGCACATAAAACGGATAGAAACCATAAATCGAATAAGCAAAAAGATAACAATTTCAATCACAATATTAAGCACGCCCGCTTTGGGTTTTATGCAATGACAGCATGGATAAGTGTTGCTTCTTTCTATTTGTGGTACTTGATTTTTACTCACCAATTCCAGGTAGATTATATTTATAGATATACATCGAGTGACCTAGGGACAGGTTACTTGTTTTCTGCATTCTGGGCAGGGCAAGAGGGATCCTTTTTGTTTTGGGCTTTAATGATCGCTCTGATGGGTGTAATTTTCGTTCGATATGCTGAAAAGCTTGAATCCATTTCGATGTTGACAGTAAATATCGTTCAGGGCGCATTTCTTCTATTGCTGATTAAAGCAAATCCATTTGCCCTGTCTGGCAGTATTCCTCCAGAAGGCGCAGGACTGAATCCTTTATTGCAAAATCCATGGATGGTTATTCACCCTCCAATTTTATTCCTGGGGTATGCGGCTACAACAGTTCCATTCGCGATTGCCATAGCTGCTTTACTAAATCGTGATTTTAAAGAATGGATTAAAATTGCTTTTCCATGGACGTTATTTGCGTCAATTACGATGGGGGCAGGCATAATAATTGGTGGTTATTGGGCATATAAAGTTTTAGGCTGGGGTGGATATTGGGGATGGGATCCTGTTGAGAATTCATCACTAATTGCCTGGCTTGTGGTATTGGCTCTTTTTCACGGTTTGCTGGTCAGTCGTTTTAGGGAAGGTTTTCAAAAAACTAACTTTGCTTTGGCAATATTAAGTTTTGCCCTTGTTCTTTATGCAACGTTTTTAACACGAAGCGGGGTCCTTGCCGATTTTTCTGTACACTCTTTTCAAGATTTAGGTATTAATGGCATTTTGACACTTTATATACTTGCTTCTTTATTAGTGGGATTTGCATTACTGTACCAAAGAAAAAATGAAATTCCCTTTGTAGGGATATCTTTTGACAGTCTTACAAAAGAAAACATCCTGGTAATTGCTGTTTTGATCATTGTTACCAGTGCATTTTTTATTCTTTTGGGTACTTCCTCACCCTTAATTACTGAATTACTTGGAAAACCAGCCCAGGTTAATATTTCTTTTTATAATAGAATTAATTTACCAATTGGGATTTTGATGTCACTCTCTTTAGGCATAGCCCCTGTATTATTATGGAAGACTGAAGAACTAAAAACAGTTATTTCTAAGCTTTCTGTATCTGTTATAATTGCCGGTCTCAGTGCAGTTGTAGCAATTAGCTTTGGTATGGTGAGTATATTGAATACTATATTTCTTATATCAGCCGTGTTTGCTTTTTCCAGTAATATGATGGTTCTGATTCAAAATATAAAATATGGTTGGAAATTGATTGTTGCGCCTCTTGCACATGTTGGTGTTGCTTTAATGTTAGTAGGAATTATTATTTCCGGAGTCTTTGATAAATCCGAAAGAGTAGTTTTAACTGAAAACACAGCTAATAATGTTCTAGGCTATGATTTGCTTTACAAGGGAAAATACAATGGTCCGGATGGAAAAAATGGTGTGTTAATTGAAGTGAAGAACGGCAATTCAAAATTTACGGCAAATCCGCGTTTGTATCAAAATAGCTACACTAAAAGTGAAATGCGTGAACCCCATGTTGAAGAAAATTTCTTAAGTGATTTGTACATCGCTCCTTTACAAGTAATGGATAAAACGGAAGCAGGGAAAGAAAATACACTTACAATGAAGAAAGGCGAAAAAAAGCAATTCGCAGGTTATGATGTCCAGTTTAGCAGCTTTGATATGGACAACCATGAACAAATAGAAGGAGACTTCAAAGTAGCTGCGGTTCTTCAATTTAGTAAAGACAATGAAACATTCGAAGTAAAGCCGGCAATCGTTTTAAAAGGGCAAGAAAAAATTAATGAGCCGGCCCATCTTCCTTTTATTAAAAATCAGAATTCAAAAGCCCAAATATCATTAAGTGGTATGAATCCTGATACAAAAAATATACAACTTTCTTTTGAAGGCCTTAATGAAGAAAAACCGGTTAAGGAAAAGTCAAGTCAGATTGTTGTTGAAGTTAGCAATAAACCTTTTATGAGTATGCTTTGGATTGGAACTATACTACTTACATTAGGAACAATACTAGCAATGAAGAGGCGTACTTTAGATTTAAAAACCACAATACCTAGTGGGGGACAATAATTATGGAAGAGAATAAAATATGCCAAAGCTGCAATGCTCGAAATAGAATAGATGCAAAATTTTGTGATGAATGCGGTAATGAGCTACTTCTGGGTGAGGATAAAAAGAAATGTGAAAATTGCGATTTTCCAAATAATGATGATTCAAAATTTTGTTTTAAATGTGGTGAGAAGTTTAAACAAAAAGAGATTCCCAAAAAGTTAAAACAAAAGCAACAGAATAGAGAAGCAAGGGGAAAAAAACAAGTTCAGACAAAACAGTCATCTCAACCGTTAAAAATTGTATTAATAGCGGTGGTAGCAATTGCTGCTTATTTCCTGGCTTTCAATGATAATCAACCTCAAACTGCTCAGAGAACTGTGCAAACATCACGAATTGTTGAGCAAAAACTTGCTGATCCTGTAATGGAAACTGCGGCAATGGATATCGCCTCTAAATTTATTTGTTCTTGCGGCACCTGCGGTGAACAACCTTTAAATACCTGCACATGTGAAGTTGCTCAAACAGAAAGACAATTTATTCGCAACGGTCTGCAAAATAAAATGGATCAAGAAACAATAATCAAGTCTGTCAATTCTAAATACGGCTGGATAAAACCGGAATTTGCAGCTCAATATGGCCCGGGAAAGTTTAAATTAGGCTCAAACCAAAAAACACTTTTAACACCGGGTTTAGATATTATGGCCCAGAAAAATGAAATGAAAGTGGCATCTTTCGCTGATCGCCAAGCCATTATATCAAGCTTTGCCTGTACATGTGGACAATGTCAGATTGACGAGCTAAAAGATTGCAGTTGTAATCATCCTGGTGGTGCAATAGAAGTTAAAAAATATATTGATCAAAAAATCCAGGAAGAAAAATATACAAAAGAAAACATAATCCAACTTGTGGAAGCACAATATGGAGCAAGAATTAGATAAGGAGAGTAACATGGCATATTTTTGCACCTACTGCGGTAAGCAGCTTACTGAAAACGCAAAGTTTTGTAATAATTGCGGAAATGAGATTAAAGAAAATAAATCTGAAGAAGATAAAAAAAACAGATCAGTCAATAAACCAAATTTTTCATTAAAACGGCAAAAAGTATTGTCTAAGAACAATACCAAGCCTGGTAATAAAAAAACGGTTTATTCTATTATTTCTGTTTTAGCACTAATGGGTTTTGCGGCTTTTTATGATAGTCTGCCTGCATTAGCCAATCCGGTTATTGAAAAGCAGCCGGTTGTAGTAGCTGAATTTAAATATCCAAATTTACCAAAGCGAATGTCAGCAACTAAGGCAACAGTTCGGGATGGAAAAATTGTCATCCCATTTGATGCTTTAAAAAAAGAAAAGTTCTTAAAATTTAATTATTCATCAAATAATTTAAACACACCACTTCTGGCTTACATATCAGAAGAAGGAAAAGTAGTTACTGCTGTAAGCATGTGTGAACCATGTAATTCAACAACATTTCATATTCGTGGTGACCAACTGGTCTGTAATTCATGCGGTACAACCTGGGAGCTGGACAACTTAAATGGTCTTGAAGGTTCATGTCAGAAATATCCACCGGATGCGTTGCCCAGTATAGTTGTTGGAAACGAAATCCAAATAGACGAATCTCTTGTTGCCAATTGGCGGCGAAGAATATGAGGGGTGAAAAATGAAGTTATATAACATTTCGCTCAACAGTCTTTGGCGCCGTAAAGCACGTATGTTTTTTCTATTAGTGGGGCTGCTTATTGCTGTAAGCACAGTTGTAATATTATTGAATATTTCTCAAACGATGAACAGTGATATTGCCAATAAGCTTGATGAATATGGCGCGAATATTTTAATCGTTCCACTATCGGATGAACTCTCTCTTTCATATGGAGGAATGACTGTATCAGGAGTGTCATTTGATGTAAAACCACTGCAACAAGTTGATATTTCTAAAATTAAACAAATAAAAAACAAAGATAATATTAAGATTATCTCTCCCAAGCTGCTTAATGTAACAGACATTCAACAAAAAAAGGTAATGGTGGTTGGTGTTGATTTTGAGCAGGAACTGGCATTAAAAAAATGGTGGTCAATAATTGGGAAAGCTCCCAGAGAAAAAGACGAAGCTTTGATTGGAGCAGAAGTTAAAAAGAAACTAAATCTCGGTCTTGACCAGGCCATCTTAATAAATGGCGAACCTTTTAAAATAAAAGGTATCCTTGAAGAAAGCGGTTCTCAGGATGATCAGCTCGTTTTAATCGACCTTAATCGAGCACAACAATTGTTTAAAAAGGAATCCGCCATAAGCCTTATTGAAGTTGCCGCATTATGTTATGATTGCCCGATTGAGGAAATAGTCGCTCAAACATCAGAGCAGTTGCCAGGGGCAAAGGTAACTGCTATTCAGCAAACTATTAAAACAAAAATGAAATCAATTAATCAATTTGAGAATTTTTCAATGGGTATTTCAATTGTAATCCTTCTGGTAGCAGGACTTATTGTTTTTACAACTATGAGTGCATCGGTAAATGAGCGTAAAAGGGAAATCGGTATTTTCAGGGCAATTGGATATCGGCGATCACATATAATCCAGATTATACTGCAGGAAGCTCTACTGCTTAGTAGTATCGCGGGGGTTTTCGGTTACTTTTTTGGTTTACTGATTTCAATATTTGCCGCCCCAATGATAGGAGCAGATTCTGTCAGCATATCGATAAATTTTAATATGATTGCTCTCTCTTTGCTGATATCAACTTTTATCGGAATCGGTGCAAGTCTTTATCCATCGATTAAAGCTTCGAGGCTTGATCCAACTATTGCTCTGCAGTCGATATAACTAAAAAAACAGAAATGTGATTCAGGAAATAAACATGAGCTTAATACAAATAAAGAATCTTAAAAAAACATATCAAAGCGGTAATGAAATTGTCAAAGCAGTTAATAATATTTCCATGAAAATTGACCTTGGGGAATTTGTGTCTGTAACCGGGGCGTCTGGCTCTGGAAAAAGCACACTCTTAACTCTTTTAGGAGGATTGAGTAAACCGGCAAAGGGAACTGTGGTAATAGACGAAATAGATATATATGATTTATCAAAAGAACAGCGCGCTGATTTTCGTAAAGAGTATATAGGTTTTGTATTTCAATCTTTTCATCTTCTGCCTTACTTAACTGTACTCGAAAATGTTATGATCCCCTTAGCGATCAGCGATATAAAACCATCTCAAAAAAAGGCCATGGCCATGTTAATGTTAAGAAAAGTAGGTCTGGATAACAAAGCTAAAAGACTACCAAATGAGCTAAGCGGCGGTGAGCAGGAACGGGTTGCTATTGCAAGGGCTTTGGTTAATGAGCCACCAATAATCCTTGCTGATGAGCCGACGGGTAATCTGGATTCTGGCACAACAAATGTTATAATGAAATTATTCAAACAATTGAATGAACAAGGACAAACAATTATCATGGTAACTCACGATGAGCAGAATTTACAATTCGCAACACGCAATATTCAGTTGGTTGACGGGGCTCTAATAAATTGATACACAATTGTATTTCTATTTGGCGGAAATATACTAATCTTAAAGAACGTGAAATATCCAACAAGGTATATTTTTGTTGAATTGATTAACCGGAGAAAATAATTTTGCCTTGCTTTTTGAAAATATCTACATATATTATGCGCAACCAAAATATAACGTAATTATTATACGTGTTAAAATTTTCACAAACTGTTTCATAAAAAAGAAAAGTTTCTGATACATGACCGAGGGGGGCTTGTCTCTGAGAACACGGAGAAAAAACGTGGCCACTCCTCAAAAGAAAATTACTTCCTACTCTTTTACACCTCACATAAACCACCCCGTTTTTCATCTGGACAATTCAAATCTATTTTATTCACTCAACATAACAAACCCAAGGAGGTTTTTATGAATAAGCTTAGATTGTTTTTTTTTCATATTTGTTATTGGTAGCATTGGTATTGTTAGTGGCCAGGGAGTTGGACAAACATGGAGTAGCAACATAACACTTAAATGTGTTACGGATTATAGTCGTGGTAGTGTTGCGGATGTTTGGGGTTGGAAGAACGGGCAAACACACTATGCGTTAATTACATTAAATGGTGGGCTAAGTATTGTAAACACTGACAACACAACATCGCCGGACGAGGTTGTTCACATAAACCGTGCTTCCCCCGGAGAAATACATGCGGTTGATGTAGAAACATTTACTTCCAGTGGTCAAACATATGCCTACCTGGCAATTCATTCAACATCAGAAGAAAATTATATATTAATAATTAACCTTAATGAAGCCGTCAAAGAAGAGAATATCCCATCGGGCGGAGAGAAGATTATTGATCCAGAAGGGAGCCTTGATGTTGTTTTTGTTGGTAGGATTGAAAATCCGTTTCCATCTCCTGAATTTCCGACATCTGTTGCCTGGGAAGCCCATACGCTAACAATAGCGGGTGGATATTTATATATTGCCTCTCAAAAAGACAAACTACCCGTTTATGATTTAAACGCTAGCCCCACAAACCCTTCCTACAAGGGCGTAATTACAACCCCCACAAACAATTTAAAAAGCTGGGGTGTACATGAAATGTATGTAAAAAGTACGGGTTCTGCAACCTCTACAATTTATGCGTCTTGCAAGCGGGATGGCTTACAGGTAATTAGCTTAGATATGTCTGGTATGGGCTTTAGTTATACAATAACGCAACATTTATATGATGCTGATAAAGCAGACGCAGATAAAACCAACTCAACAGATGCATCCTTCGATTTCAGAAACACCCATAGTGCTTGGCCAACCGATGACGGTGCTTATGTTTTCACAACAGATGAATTAAGCGTTTGGCCACCGGATAATGAAAATGTTAATCTTGCAACAGATGTTAATCTATATGTTACGGGTGTTTTAAAAGATGCCCACCGCCAAGGCGATTTTCTGCGTACCTGGAAAACATCACAGCTTGGAACTTCCAGTGCCTTAAAAAGCGGACACTATGCACCTCAGGGGCAAGCCGCTGGGGTAACAGACCTAACTAGCATAAACAATACTATGGTTCCAAGCAGCGTTCATCAAATGTATGCAAAAGGTAATTGTCTATATATTGCACACTATGCTCAAGGCATGCGAGTGGTTGATATTTACGACCCCGAAAGCCCCCAAGAAATCGGTTATTATGATGATTATCCCACATTAAGTGTCGTTGGTGGTTCAGATTATTTTTTCCGGAAAAGCATAAGCACTGGAAGCCCTTGGTATCAAGGAGTTTATGGAGTTTACCCAGATCCTAATCGGCCCGGTATAGTTTATGCCGGAAGCTTTAATAAAGGTTTTTACATTTTTGATGTTTTGCCAACCATCACGACACCAACGGGAGTATCAGTTTCGGGCAATCCTACCGAGAATCCAATTATTAGCTGGAATGCGAGCACCGACACTGGATTGGATGGTTATAAACTTTATAGGTCACTCGATGGCGGGGCTTATAACTTGCTTATAACGCTTGACAGAAACACCACTTCTTTTGAAGATGGCGGTGTTATAATAGGTAGCGGAAAATTTGCCCCATATGCCTGTTATAAAGTATCTGCTTTTAATATTACCGGCCGTGAATCAGCTCAAGCATGGCAAAAGTGTACACAATACAGCGGTCTTAATAAATCAGGGGTGGATCCACTTGTTAGTGAAAACGACAATACTATTCCCAAAGAATTTAATCTAAAACAGGCTTATCCCAACCCATTTAACCCATCCACAAAGATAAGTTATGACCTACCTGAAAACACTTTTGTAAACCTGGTTGTTTATAATATGCTTGGCATGGAAGTGGCGCTATTGGTCAATCGATTTCAGGAAAGCGGACGCTATACGGTTGAGTTTAATGCAAAACATTTGCCCAGCGGTTCGTATATTTATAGAATAAAAGCCGGGCTTTTTACAGATAAGAAAAAGATAGTACTGGTTAAATAGCACTGCGTATCCCCCTGAAACTAATTATATTATTGAAAAGAGGGACGCCTTTAATTACAAAAAATGACGATATGATTGTTTTAAAACTGTTTTTAACGATAATTACTGTTCTACTTTTTAATTCATTTTTGACTGCACAAGAAAACTGGCGGCTTGTTGGGTTTGGGGATTTTTCAATTGAGCATGTTTATGTCAATGGTGATACAATATGGGTTAGTACAATTGATTCAACATTTAAAAGCGAGGTTCATTATAGCTTTACAGCAGGCGATACCTGGAACAAGGTTTCAGATACAGATACACTAATAAGTGGTTGGTTAAAGTTAATTCAGGTGAACCCCTATAATGGTTTAATAATTTATGCCCGTACAAAAAAGGGTCGGGGTGTAGTAAGTACAGATGCTGGTAAAGCATGGACAGTAATTTACCCTGACCAAGAACCTTGGCCCCAAAATACAGAGGTAACGGATATTTATGTTTCACCGCATAACAAAAACACTCTTTTTGGGATAATTCAAACGCGGAGCGGGGCAACCATTGATTATCTATATCGTTCTAATAATAATGGCATAAATTGGGAATATATCAATGGTGGTTTTCCCTCGTCAAGTCATGGCTCAACTCTAGTTTTTGCTTATGATCCTGTGGACAGCACGAAGATGTATGCAGCAATAGATGATAAATTTGGAGAACACTGGTTTTATATAAGCAACAATCAAGGGGCCAATTGGAATTTTATGGCAGGCTCTGTTTCATCGGATAAAATTATTGTTGATTGGAGTCAAAGTGATTTAATATATGTCTTCGCTTTTCCACTTCGCTCAGAAGATGGGGGGGGAAGTTGGATCAATGCAAACAACGGCCTTCCATCTGGTTGGAAATATTGGTTCAGCATAATTGATCCGCAAGACCCAAATGTGCTATATATGTCAACAAAACTCGGTGTTTATATAACAATTAACAGAGCGGAGTTGTGGACATTAATGGAGGGGTCTCAATATTTGGATTTGAACTTTAGCTCTGGTGTTCAAGGAAAAAACGCAAATTTATTTATTGATTCAACAACCCAAAAGTTATTCGTTGGTACAAAAAAGGGATTATATTCATATAATCTTATAACATCAATTAAAAAAAAAGACCATAACCCCAAAGAATATAAACTTGGTCAAAACTTTCCCAACCCCTTTAATCCATCTACTAAAATAAATTATCACTTAGCACAAAATAGTTTTGTTTCCTTAAAAATCTATGATGTTTCTGGGCGTTTAATAAAAACACTGGTTAATCAACAACAAAATGCTGGGGAACAGTCGGTATTATTTGATGGAGCAGGTTTACCAAGTGGGGTATATTTCTACAGGTTAATTACGTCTAATGGTTTTTCGCAAAGTCGAAAAATGCTTTTGCTCAAATAACATATTGTTACTTTGGATATTTTAACAGAACAGAGAATTTTTCCTTAATAAAGGCTTTGGTTGGAGTGCCTGTCATTTTCCCGTCAATTGAGAAAATCCTGCAGCCAAAAATGTAATTACCATCTTTTTCTTCAAAATCAATTCCATTCACGCGGATAGTGGGTGAGCCCAAGAACTTTTTTTTAACAGCATCGTCCGCATCCAATACTTCAATGATGTTGTAGCTGGAATCAAATCCAAGGTCTTTCAAAGCATTTTTTAAATTGTCACCGGTTTCAACATAAGAAGGGCATCCTTCAAAATAGTATAATTCAATGTTCATTGTTAGCTCCTGACTGTTTTCTTTGTTACATGAAATTGTCATAAAGAATAATAATGTTAAAAAGACAGTTTTTATCTTAAGTCCTTAAATGTTTATACCAGTGTAAAAATAATTGACTGGACTATACTCCAGTCAAATATATTAATAGAAAAATGGATAAAAGATGAATATTCGAGACATATCTAAAGAAACAGGGTTTTCAATTGATACAATTCGTTATTATGAAAAAATGGAGTTAATCGAAAATGTTGAACGCTCAGAATCGGGGTACCGCATTTTTAGCGATGAAGATTTAAAACGTTTTCTTTTTATCAAAAAAGCAAAGAAAATCGGTTTTACCCTGAATGATATCCGGGAACTTCTAACTTTGCGGATTGAGACAGATCAGCCATGCGAACCTGTTCATGAGCTGGCCAGGGGAAAACTAAAAATCGTAGAAGAAAAGCTAAATGAGTTAACAAGGATTAAAAAAGTATTAAAAGAGCTTATTGATCAATGTTCCCCAGACAAATCAACAGATTCCTGTCCTATTTTACGCGTTTTGGAAAACTAATTGAAGCCCTAAATCACACTTCAGCGCATCTAATTAAGATAAGATTATTTAACAAGAGGTTTTAAAGAGTTTTATGAAGGCAGCTATTGATCCAACTAAAAAAGAAAGGCGTACTATTGCTGGTGTTATTATAGCGGCTTTAGCGGCATCTGTTTGTTGTGTTGGCCCATTGGTATTACTTGGCCTTGGTGTTGGCGGCGCATGGGTGGGAAATCTTACAGCACTTGAACCATTTCGGCCTTATTTAAAGGCACTTACATTTGGCGTTTTGGGTTATGCTTTTTATAAAATCTACAAGCCCAAGGCTGAAATCTGCGAACCGGGCAGCTATTGCGCCAATCCCAAGTCGGATAAAATCAATAAAATTACTTTATGGATTAGCACTGTTTTTGTTTTAGGGTTGCTGGCAAATCCCTATATCGCGGAAGAATTGGTTTCCAGTGAAAATGCTAAGGCAGATAGACTTAGTGAACAACTGGCGGATTTAAAGCAAATTACTTTGGATGTCCCCGGGATGAATTGCCCGGCCTGCCCGTTCACTGTTCAAAAAAGTTTGAAAAGGCTGAATGGCGTTGTCTCGGCCAAGGCAACATTGGAAGATAAAAAAGCGGTCGTAATTTATAACCCGGCTATAGTCAGTTTAGAAAAAATGATTGAAGCGACGACCAATGCCGGTTATCCATCAACACCCGTTGATAAAAAATTAAACGAGGAATGAAATGAAAATTAAAACCTTGCAACTCGATATAAAAGGTATGACCTGCGACCATTGTGCGACGAGCATTGAAAAAAAGCTGGATGCGGATGGTATCATTGAAAAAAGTGTCAGCTACAAGGAAGCGGGCGGTCAGATCTCTTTTGATGAAAATAAAATAAGCAGCGAAGATATTACCAATCTAGTAAATGGCCTTGGTCATTATAAAGTAACTGGTTCTTCAGAGTTGCAGGAAAACTTTGGAAACGAAAATCACCTGATTATAATTGGTGGTGGCTCAGCAGCTTTTGCTGCAACTATTCAAGCCCGTAAGCATGGAGCAAAAGTAACCATGATCAATGGTGGGCTGCCCATTGGTGGGACCTGCGTAAATGTGGGCTGTGTACCTTCGAAAAACCTAATCAGAGCTGCCGAAGCCATGCATAAAGCCAATCATAATCCGTTTTCGGGTGTTGAAAGTAGTGGACGTCTGACAAGCTTTAAGGATTTAATCAAACAAAAAAGTGATCTTGTCCTTGATCTGCGCCAGCAAAAATATATAAATGTCATCAAGGATATGGAAAATTTCCGGAAGATTGAAGGCCGGGCTAAAATCACTTCACCCACAACTGTAGAGGTAAATGGCAAAACGATATCCGGTAGCCATATTTTGCTTGCCACAGGCGCCAGGCCGCTCATCCCAAATATTCCCGGGTTGAATGATGTACCGTTCTTAACCAATGAAGAAGCCTTTGAACTGGAAGAATTGCCAAAGTCTGTCATTGTTTTAGGTGGGCGTTATATTGCTTTGGAAATAGCCCAGATGTTTTCACGATTAGGAAGTAAAGTAACCATTCTTCAGCGTTCGGATCGTATCTTGCCCACAGAGACGGCAGATTTAACTGATGAGCTCACTGGCTATTTTGAAGAGGAAGGTATAACTGTTGTAGCCGGTAATAATTTAGTGAGCGTGAATAAAAAAGATGGACAGATTAGTGTTGAATCACTTATAAATGGTGAAACACGTCATTTTGAAGCGGAAAAAATGATCGTTGCTACAGGGCGTCAGGCGAACACAAGCAACATGGGTTTACAAGAAATTGGAGTTGAATTGAACTCTTCTGGTTTTGTAAAGGTAAACGATAACCTGCAAACATCTGTATCAACTATTTATTCTGCAGGTGATGTATTAGGCGAGAACATGTTTGTTTATACTGCTGCTTATGAAGGTAAGCTGGCGGCAAACAATATGTTTAACCCTGTTCAGAAGGAACGCGATTATACTGCCCTTCCCTGGGTTGTTTTTACTGATCCGCAAGTAGCCGGTGTTGGTCTGGATGAAAACCAGGCAGCCGAAAAAGGCATTGAGGCTGATACGGCTGTTTTACTTTTGAGCCATGTACCGCGTGCTATTGCCGCTAAAGATACTCGTGGTTTTATAAAATTGATACGTGATAAAAATACAGATAAACTGATTGGCGCCCGCATACTTGCACCGGAAGGTTCGGAACTTTTGATGGAAGTGGCCATGGTCATAAAGTTTGGTATCACCACAGAACAGATTATAGAAATGTTTCATCCTTACCTTATTTTAGGCGAAGGAATAAAGCTGGCGGCCATCACCTTTAGTAAAAGTGTAGAAGAATTGAGCTGTTGTGCCACATAGCAGGCACATAAATCACCGATAAGAATTAAAACAAAGAAAGGGCATAGAATGAAGATATTCAAAATTATAATTATCAACCTGGTATTAATAGCCGCAAACCTTTTTGCCCAGGATGAAAACAAGAAAGCTAAAACATCATACGAGATTACTTTTACGGTTAACGGAATGACCTGCGAAGGATGTGTTGAGCATGTTCAGGAAACATTGAAGGCAGTTAATGGGGTAACAGGTTATGATGTAAAACGTAAAGAAAATCTTGCCGTGGTGGAGTTTGATCCTAAAGTAACAAATGCAGTAAAAATTGAAGAAGCCCTTAAGAAAACCAATTTTGAAATCAAAAAGCAAGCAAAAGATGAAAAACAGGATGAACAGAAATAAAATATTCACCATTCTAATTGTGATCGTATTATCCGGCGCGTTGTTCGCCCATGAGCCTTTGTTTGGCCTGGGGCCACATACTATCTATGAAGCAGGATATGCCATTGAGACAGAATTTGAAAAGAGTGATGATGAACTTGTAAACCAGCTTGAACTGCTTTATGGCTTCACACCTGATTGGGCCGTAACTATTGCATTGCCTTATCAATTTACCAATGATAATAAAAATGGCAGCTTGGGAAGATTGACCCTGCGCAGTAAGTTTCGTTTTTACCGTGATGATATGAAGGGTGCCAGTAAACAGGCTGCTATTCATGCAGGTATCCAGTTACCAACAGGTAAAAACAGTATTGATGCTACTGATTTTTTTGCGGGGCTCTCATTTGGGTATGAATCACGTCGCCATTATTTTTTTACATCTGCCCGTTTTCGTTATAATAGACCTATTGATAACCTGGAACGAGGGCATGTGTTCAAATATGATGTGGCTTACGGGATACGCCCCTGGTTACTGGAATACTTGCAACCGGATCCTGTTTTCTTGATTGAACTGACTGGTGAGATAATTGACCAAAACAGTCTTAACGGCGTTAATAATCCTGATAGTGGGGGAAATTTGATAAGTATTGCCCCCGGTCTTTTGTTCAGTTACCGTAATATTATGCTTAAGGCAGGTATAAAAATTCCCATTCTGAATGGTTTAAATGGTTCACAAAAATTACCAGGTAATGAATATATTCTTGGTTTAGAAATTCATTTCCCCCCATTGTATTAAGTGTAAAAGAGGCATAATTATGAATAATTTAATAAGTCTAAAATATAATTACATTTATCTCTTTTTATTGATTTCTATTGTTAATGTTTCTGTTCTTGCTGAAGATAAAAACAATGACATTATTAAAGGTGAGAAAATCCATATAGAAGTGGATGGCTTATCCTGCCCATTTTGCGCTTATGGCCTGGAAAAAAAGTTAAAAGCCCTGGACAGTATAGATACACTTGATATAAATATAAATGAAGGCTTGATTAAAATCTTTTTAAAAAAAGACAAACAAATCAGTAAAACGGAAATCCGGGAAAAAGTAGCCGAAGCAGGGTTTACATTTCGCAAGCTCGTTGTTGATGGGAAAGAGTATGAAATTAAAAACAACTCTGGTGATAAATAATGTTACGTGAAAAAGCTGTCAGTTTCTTTACCCTGTTCACATCCACCGGAACATTATTATGTTGCGCCCTCCCGGCGATTTTGGCAGCTATTGCAGGTGGGACTGCGGTTACATCATTAATAAGTACATTGCCGTGGCTTATTCCCTTATCTCAAAACAAAGAGTGGGTTTTCCTGATAGCAGGTGTTTTACTTCTGATAAGTGCTGTTTTTACTTTCCGTCCCCAAAGTAAATTAGCTTGCACAATTACCGGTGGTGATGGTTGTGAGGTTGCAGGGAATTTTTCAAAAGTGATGCTCTACATCTCAATCATAATTTATTTCATCGGACTCTTTTTTGCCTATTTTTTAACGCCTCTTTTACGCTGGCTGGATAGCTGATGAATAAAACTGTAAATCAGTTTTTAATAATGATCTGTTTTTTCTTTTCACAAAACTTACTTACCCAGGGACCTCCCATTAATACCGAAACGCCTATAATGCTCGGTTTGCAAGGGAGCGGAGTGCGCAGTTTTGCAAAAATTATCCATAAATCAGTTGATGACGAAAGCAAAAATTATCCTAAAGTAACAGCAATTGTCGTTCCATTGGTCATTCCTGTAAATCTATTTAATGATAAATTCCAGGCCGGGTTCATTTTGCCTTATATGAATATTTCTTTAAAACTAAATGGAAACAAAAATAAAACAAGTGGCATGGGTGACGGTCAAATATTTGTAAAATATCTATTGTTTCAAAAGGATGCCAAGAATGAAACTTTCAGGATTGCAGCAAAGACAAACATAAAATTTGCCAATGGGGATGCCACATTACAGCCAGCTTTGGGAAGCGGTTCAACGGATATTGTCTTTTCTACTATTGCCGGTTGGATCAAACACCGGGTTGGGATCTACCTTGAAGCTAAATACGCTTTAACGGGCTCTTATAAGAGCCGTGAATTTGGGGATACATTTTTTTATAACCTGGCTTTTGGATATCGGCTCTTGCCACGAATTTATAACCAATATCCCATGGACCAAGTAAATATATTTCTTGAACTGAATGGATTAATAAAATATAAAGATGAAGTCTCTGGTAATGCTATAAACGACACGGGCGGGAGCTCTCTTTTTTTGTCCCCGGGTTTACAATTTGTCGTTGGCTCCCGCTGGCTGGTTGAATCATCTTTTCAATATCCAATAATTAATAGTTGGGATAGCTTTCAGTTAGTAGAAGACTGGAAAGCGTCATTTGGATTTCGCTTCCTTTTTGACATATAAAAAAATAGCGGTAAGAATTTTTCATAAGATTGACGAATATTCAGATAAGGATTAGATTGGTATTCAATATCATAATAATCATGTATTATTTTAACAATTAATTATGCAAAAAAATGAAAACACAACTCTTTATATCAAAAATATGGTGTGTGATCGCTGTATTCGTGTAGTTAAGGACGAATTACAAAACATTGGTTTAAAGGTCTCGCATGTTGAACTTGGCGAAGTTGAAATAAATTCAGATGTGAACGATCCGCCTGAGGACTTAATTCGTAGCACGCTTATTCAAAATGGGTTTGAATTAATCGAAGATAAAAAAGCTCGTTTAATTGAAACCATAAAAAATATTGTTATTCGTTTAATCCAAAAGGATGCAGATTATGATCCCCAAAAAACGAATTATTCAAAATATATCTCAGATGAGTTGCATATGGATTACAATTATCTTAGCGGCCTTTTTTCTTCAGTAGCCAACATTACAATTGAGCAATTTATCATTCTGCAAAAGATTGAAAGGGCCAAGGAATTTCTCAAATATGATGAAAATAACTTAAGTGAAATCGCATATAAATTAGGGTATAGTAGTGTCCAACATTTGTCTGCTCAATTCAAAAATGTTACCGGTTTAACCGCCAGCCAGTTTAAAAACATGACTGCCAACCTTCGTAAACCTCTTGACAAGGTAGTTTAACCCGCTTTATTTCAAATCGCTTTTCAAACGTTTATAATCCATCTTAAAATCCTATAACAAAATCCCGAAATTGTGTAATGCTTTGATTTTTGGTGTCCTTATATTCTTCCAAATTATTTAAATAAACCAAACCATAAGGAGAATATTATGTCTGTCAAAAATCTTAAGATCGAAGGAATGTCTTGCCAGCACTGTGTTATGTCATTAACAAAAGAACTGAGTAATCTTCAGGAACTTACTATTAAAGAAGTAAATATAGGAACAGCCTTAGTAGAATATGAAACAGATCAGGTATCAAGTAATGAGCTGAATGAAGCAGTTGAAGCAGCCGGTTTCACTCTAATATCAAAATAGTATGGAGGATATAATGGAGGCTGTGTCAATACGAAAAATGACATTACCTGTAGAGGGAATGACCTGTGCCAGTTGTGTGGCGAGGGTAGAAAAAACCTTAAACAAAATTGATGGCATAAATTATGTGAATGTAAATCTTGCCACTGAAGAGGTCACCCTCGATTTAGATTCAGAGAAACAAGATTTGCAAGAAATTGCTACAATTGTTGAAGAGGCAGGGTATAAACTTCATTTGCCGCAATCAAATGATAGTAATACAACCCAGACTACAGCAACTGAAGGGGCACAATCAATTCAATCAGGAATGTTTTCGAAACTCAAATCTGATTTTTATTTTAGTGCCGTTTTGGCATTGCCGGTTATGATTGTCAGTATGCTAATGATGTGGCCTGCTTTTTCTGAGGCTATCCCGGTAACAGAAGATACAATAAACAAGTTGCTCCTGATAATTACATCAATTGTTTTATTTGGCCCGGGAAAACGGTTTTTTACTGCGGCCTGGGGAGCAGCAAAACATTTAACTGCTGATATGAATACTTTGGTAGCAGTCGGGACAGGGGCAGCTTACGGGTATAGTCTTATTGCAGTTTTATTTTCACAATGGTTGGGGATTACGAACGCAGGTCAGCACATTTATTTTGATACTGCGGCTACGATTATCACGCTGATTCTACTTGGACGGCTTTTAGAAGCCAAGGCCAAAAGCAAAACAACTGATGCTATAAAACAACTTCTTGATTTGCAACCCAAAACCGCTCGTGTATTACGTGGTGATCAGGAATATGAGATTCCCTTAAGTGAAGTTATACTTGATGACCAGCTAATAGTACGACCCGGAGAGAAAATCCCTGTGGACGGACTTATTATTAGCGGATCCACAGCAATAGATGAATCTATGGTGACAGGGGAGAGTTTGCCGGTTGAAAGGCAGCCGGGGGACAAGGTTATCGGTGGAACAATCAATCAAAACGGCAGCCTTATGATTAGGGCAACTGCAATCGGAAAGGATACAATGATAGCTCAGATTGTAGAGTTGGTAAAACAAGCTCAGGGCTCAAAGGCACCCATTCAGGCATTTGCAGATAAGATTGCCGCTGTTTTTGTTCCTACTGTCATTACAGTTTCGCTTGTTTCATTTCTGGCATGGATTGTTTTTGGATTACCATTAACGGCAGCATTGGTGATTTTTGTTGCGGTGTTAATTATTGCCTGCCCTTGTGCGCTTGGTTTGGCTACTCCAACAGCAATAATGGTTGGAACCGGATTAGGGGCTTCTAAGGGGATACTAATTAAGAATGCAGAAAGCCTTGAACTTGCCCATAAGGTGGATACAGTTGTCATGGATAAAACAGGGACATTAACGGTTGGAAAACCTACAGTTAAAGAAGTTAAAACTTTTAATGGAATGGATTCAGAGGAGTTACTTCAATTAGCCGCTTCAGTAGAAAATTATTCTGAACATCCTTTAGCCAATGCTATAACAAGTTATGCCAGGGAAAAGAACATCTCTCTTTTAAATATAGAGAATTTTAATTCGCATACCGGGCTTGGCATTTCGGCCATGGTAAATGGCAATGAAGTATCAATTGGCCGCTTTGCATTTTTAAAGAATCAGGGCATTAATTTGAATGGAGAAGAAGAATCGGCAAGGAAAGCAAATGTTAAGGGTGCCACTATTATTGCAGTGGCTCTAAAAAAGGAAATTGTAGGCACAATTGCCCTTGCTGACACTTTAAAACCAGAGGCTAAAGAAACAGTTACGGCTTTGCAAAAAATGAATATAAATGTTGTTCTACTCACCGGTGATCAGCATGAAGCTGCTCTAGCAATCGCACAAGAGGCTGGCATTGAGAATGTAAAAGCTGAAGTATACCCTCAAGATAAACTGGCTGAAATAAACAGACTCCAGACCGCAGGTCGTACAGTTGCAATGGTTGGTGATGGCATCAATGACGCACCGGCTTTGGCTCATGCAGATGTTAGTATTGCTATCGGATCAGGAACAGACATTGCAATTGAGGCATCCGATATTACTCTGGTAAAAGGGAATTTAAAAGGTGTGACTTCAGCTATTAATCTTTCACGAAAAACAATGGGAACGATTAAACAAAATCTTTTCTGGGCTTTTATTTACAACATAATTGGGATCCCTATTGCTGCATTGGGTTTATTAAATCCTATGTTTGCCGCTGGGGCCATGGCTTTAAGCTCTGTAAGTGTCATAAGTAACTCATTACGATTAAAACGTTCTCGTTTGTAAACAAGAAATCATCAACTATTTTTAACCAAGGCAAGCATTATCTTCTGTGTTTGCCTTTTTTTATCTGCATAATAGTCCCCAAATAGTTTGTAGGATATTACCCACCTGAATCTCATTGAAAAGTATCAAATAGTTATAAACCGCCGGAAATCAACTGTTTAGGCGTGTTCAAGATTGCTGGCATATACTTTGTAATACTAATAATCAACTATACATAAGGAGTTTTAAAATGAATATTTCAAAATACTCAAAATCATTTCTAATTGTATTTATTTTTTCAGGTGTCGTTGTTACTTCAGGGCAAATCCGATATGCAAATGGCAAAGCAGAATGCCCGGTATATGAAAAAGAAATTGCATTAATGACAGAACTCAGTGGTGAATCAATTATTGTATCGGGACGAGGCAATTTTTATAATGATTTTGAAAATATAAATCTAATAGAGGTAATTGAACCTGTAGAGTTCACAAAAAATTGTCCGGAAAAAACACAGGAAAATACTTGGACAAAGAATATAAACTCATATTTCACAGTCTCCCCAGACGAGTTATATGAATGGATGGAGATTGAAGATATTTTTTTAATAAATACCCACAAACCACTTGCGGGAAATATAGTCGAAACTGATTACACAATTGCTTTTGACGAAATCGAAATGAATTTGGATAAACTTCCTGAAGATAAAAATGCTCTTGTGATTTTGTACTGCCGAAGTGGCAATATGAGCAGGATTGCTGCTCAAAAACTAGCAGATTTAGGTTATACTAATGTTTATAATTTAGAGGGTGGTATGCAAGAATGGGTAGAAAATGGCTACTCATTGAATAGTAAATAAAAGTTTTAATCAAATTTAAAAAGGGATATTTAAAATGTTTTTGGGATTTGTTTTTCTTTAAGAGGTAAAAAGGCATAAAAATGCATGATTCTTATGATTACGGTCTATGGACCATGGTAGTTTTCAACATAATACTTTTCGGAGTGTTTGTTATTGGGTTCTTACGACCGAAGAAAAAATATGAATGGCGCACACTAGGGGTTTTTACTGCGTTTATCGTTGCATTGTTTGTGGAGATGTATGGTTTTCCGTTAAGTATTTATGTCATCATCTCTTTATTTGGTGATAATTTATCTCTTGTTGATCCTTTTCAGCACGTAAACGGGCATTTGTTGGGCACATTGTTTGGTGCCTCGGAATGGCTGAAATATGCTATTTGCTTGCTCGGCGGGTTAGTTATGTTTTTAGGATTGTCTATTATGAGCAATGGTTGGAGACAAATCCATAGTGCGAAAGGGAAATTTGTAAAGGATGGTATTTACGCACATGTACGCCATCCTCAATACACCGGATTATTTTTAATAACAATCGGGATGCTAATTCAATGGCCAACACTAATTACACTTATTATGTGGCCTGTTTTAATGTACGCATATTATATGCTGGCACGGCGTGAAGAAGGGGAAGTTGAAACACAATTCAGGGAGGAATATGCCTTGTACAGGGAACAAGTTCCTGCATTTATCCCGAAGAACAAGAGGTTCTGGTAATTACATTTTTTAGTACTAAAGGAGCATTATTATGAAACAATTATCAATTATACCGGTGGCTTATACAACAACTATCTTTCTAATTATCACCTACGTTCTGTGTATTCTTTTTGATTTTGTTTTTCCACAATGGTCAATGTCCAAGATATGGGAAACTGTTTTACCCGGATTTTCATGGATAAGCTGGTCTAGCTTTCTTATTGGATTGGTCGGGACGGTTGGTTATGGGGTTTATACCGCTGTGGTTTTTGTGCCAATTTATAACTTTTTCCACAAAGATAAATTGGAAAGTTAGGCAAAGAAATTTATATCTGTAAGGAGTAAAAAATGCATGATCTAAACTGGTTTGGTGGCGGAATGATGATCTTTTGGTGGGGATTTATAATAATTGGAATAATAATGGGCACTAAATGGATCTTCAGTCAAAGTACAGACACCCATGAAGATACGTCCCTGGAAATTCTAAAGAAACGTTTTGCAAGGGGAGAAATAAATAAAAAAGAATTTTTAGAAAAGAAAAATGAAATTGATTAATTGAATTTGTTTTAACAAAAATTTGCTCACAACAAAAGGAGATTTAACTATGAAAAACCTAATATATACAATCTTAATTACAAGTCTGTTTTTATCATTTGTTTCTGCTCAGGATCAGGACAAAAAGATGAATTCGGAAAAAAATAAACAAATTACAGAAATGATGAACGATACGACCATGGTTAATATGATGATGGAGCACATGTCAAAAGATGATCATATGCGTTCAAAAATGATGCAGAAGATGATGGACGCATGTAGATCGGATTCAGACAAAATGATGGGTATGTGTAAAATGATGATGAAAGATAATGATATGCACTCAATGATGAAAAACATGTTGATGCAATCAAAAGATACGACACAAAAATCAGTGAATGAAGATGATCATGAAAAACATCATCCTGAAAAAAGGTAAAGTGATGAAAACAATTCTATCCCCATTACAATGGATGTGAAAAACTTATAGAAAGTTCAATTCCGAGAAAATATTATGAACATTCAAAATAATACACCAGCCAGGAAAAACGTTGTATTAGTTACTATGGCAACGGCATTAATATCAATGAGCATGATTATTTTTGAACTTGTCTTAACACGGATATTCTCTGTAATGCTGAGCTACCATTACGTTTTTTTGATATTATCAGTGGCCATGTTTGGACTTGGAATGGGAGGATTTCTACTTGACCGATGGAAATTGATCTCACCGAAAACTTCTTACGAGACCCACGCAATGTTATCTGCGATCATGATAGGTTTGGTAACACTAATTATAATTAAAGTACCGTTGTTTGAAATAAAGTTCCTTCAGGGATCTATTGTGTGGATCTATGTATTGTTAGCTTCATTGCCGTTCTTTTTTTTGGGAATGACTCTGGCGGGAATTTTTAAAAATTTCGCACAGAAAAGTTCCCTTATTTACGGATTTGATTTATTAGGCGCAGCAACGGGGATTGTAATTATTATCCCAATCATAAAATTTATGGGAGCAGTAAATACCGCTTTAATTAGCACTGTTATTGCCGGTTTATCTTCGATAGTACTTGCTTTTACAGGAAAAGAGATCAAGCGATATGTTCTATATTCTGTATTTATCTTATTGGCCATTGCCGGCTCTTTAATACTTTTTGATAAGAATGCAGAGGTTCCTGTAACACAAGATATAAATAAAGACATGAACCGCATGTTAAATAATGTTAATGAACAGGCAGAGATAGTTGAAAGCCGTTGGAGCGCTTTTGGCCGAACTGATTTAGTAAAAAGTAAAAGTTTGCCAGATCAAATGATTCTTTATGTAGATGGTGCGGCAGGAACATCCATGTATAATCTGCAAGAACTTCAAAATGATTCAATTAAGCTGGGTCATTTTAGATATCATTTTGGCGGATATTTCCCTTTTCTTTTTTTAGAAGAAAATGAGAAGGATAATGCCCTTATTATCGGGTCAGGTGGAGGCCGGGACGTGATAGTGGCTTTGCTGGGTGATGTTAACTCAGTGACAGCCGTGGAGGTTAATCCCGATTTAGTAGATATAGTTAAAGATTATGAATCTTTCAATGGAGGGCTTTATAGTAGTCTGCAAAATGTTTCAGTTGTGGTCAACGAAGGTCGTAACTATATAAAAAATAGTGCTGAAAAATTTGATTTAATTATGATGTCTCTTCCAATAACTAAAAGCAGCCGAAGTATTGATGGTTATGCTTTGACAGAAAATTATTTATTTACAGTGGAGGCCATGACGGATTATCTAAAGCATCTTACGCCTGAAGGAAGGATAATAATTGTCGCCCATAATGATAAGGAGGTTTACCGAATAATTTCTCTTGCCATTTCTTCCTTTAAAGAAAAAGGAATAACTGATTCGGAAGCTATGAAACATATTTATACAATTGCTTCAGGAATGATGCCGACTATTGTGATAAAAAATAGCCCTTTCGATTCGACACAAGCATCTATACGTCATGATTTTATGCACAAATTGGGTTTTGACAGGGGTAACTATTTTGTCCCATTTATAGATCAAATGTTGGTTAACCCTGATGAATCTGTAAATATCGATAAGACCTGGAGAATGTTTGACCAAATACTGGTAGATATAGCTTCTGGTGAGCTCAAGTTTGAGCAACTAATAAAAAGCGCTGTAGTAGACATAAGCCCGGTATTTGATGATAGTCCTTTCTTCTACAATTTTCAGGTCGGCCTACCCGATCCTTTTGGATTGTTTACGCTGTTTCTCATTATAATTGGAGTTTTGTTTATCCTTCCATTATTGGCACGAAACACATCTGGCCGGTTTCACATGTTTGCAAAAAAGCCACAACTCAAAGTATTTCTGGTCATTTTTTTCCTTACTGGGAATGGTTTTATGTTATTGGAAATTGCTTTTTTTCAAAAACTAAACCTCTATTTAGGACAACCGGTGTTGGCTTTAACAATCTTATTGTTTTCACTTCTTCTGGGAACGGGAGCTGGAAGCTTATTAAGTGGAAAAATATTAAAGTACTTGAAACAGTCGATTATTATAAGCGCGTTGTTTGTAGTAACGCTCACAATTATTTATAACATAGCATTTCCTTTCTTTTTTGAGTTTAACATGGATTCAAAAATAATTGCCGTGATTTTGTTATTTCCACTGGGTATTTTTCTTGGATTTCCGTTTCCGCTGTCTATCCGTTTAATGAAAAAATATCAGCTTGAGAATTATATAAATATTATGTGGGGTGTTAACGGAATCGCTTCTGTAACAGGTTCTGTATTGGCAGTCATAGTTGGAATATTGGCGGGCTTTTCGACAGCGGTTAACCTTGGAGCATTGGCCTATTTATTTGTTGCTTTAATGGTTTTTCTTTTACTAAAAACTACAAAAAACCAGGAATTAATTGATTTAAAAAAAACAACTCAAATAAGTTAATCGAGGAGCAAAAAAATGAAAAAACAAACTATCCATATAGATCCGGTTTGCGGAAAAAAAATTAATCATAACAAAGCGCACATAGTTATTACATATAAAAAAACAGATTATTATTTATGTTGCCCTAAATGCCAGTCTGAATTCGAAAAGACGCCGGAAAAATTTATTAAATAAGTAAACAATTCCAATCAATTTTAGGAGAAAATCATGGCAAAAGATTTGGTTTGTGGAATGCAGGTTGACAAAAAAACACCCGCTGCTACAAGTGAATACAAGGGTAAAACCTATTATTTTTGCTCGCAAGATTGTAAGAAAGCTTTTGAGAAGAACCCTGAAAAATATCTTGGCAAGAACAGTACAGCATCTTCGGACAAAGTGCTTTAAAAATGATTCAAAAATCCAGACGTTCATTTCTCAATATGTTGATGAAGTTTACATCAATCCCTTTAATCGGAATGGTCTTTTACCCTGTGGTAAAGTACTTAATCCCGCCAAAAATTACAGAGGCTGTGCCCAACTCAATAGAAGCGGGCAGGTTGGATGAGATTGAGCCAAACAGTGGTAAGATAATACGTTTTGGAAGAAAACCTGTTATTTTGATACGCCTGGAAAATGGTGAATTAAGAGCTTTTAGTGCAATCTGTACGCATTTGGATTGCACTGTTCAGTATCGAAAAGCTTATAAGCATATTTGGTGCGCTTGCCATAATGGGCATTATAATCTTAATGGGATAAATATCGCCGGGCCGCCGCCAAGACCGCTGGCACCGTATAAAGTCGATCTTAAAGACGACAAAATTTTTATTTCAAAAGAAACCTAATCGGAATTTTGTGCTAATAGGTCGATAGACAAAACCGAGGGCTAGCAACTTATGAAGTCAAAAGTTTTACTTATCAGTACATCGCCGCATCTTCATAAAGGCCAGGACGTGCAGCAAATTATGTTTAACGTGGTATGGGCGCTTATACCGGTAGTCTTATCGGCAATATATTTTTTTGGTTTGAGGGCGTTTTTATTAATTGCTGTTTGTTCAGTTGTAAGTCTGATTACCGAGCATATTTGTCAGAAACTTCGTAAACGGGAAACGACAATACAAGACGGCAGTGCTTTAATTACGGGAATATTATTAGGATTAATCTTACCGCCTTCTCTCCCACTCTGGACCGCCGCCTTGGGTGCTGTTGTATCAATAACTATCGGTAAAATGGTTTTTGGCGGATTGGGATATAACCGTTTTAACCCAGCCTTAGTTGGCCGAGCTTTTTTGCAAGCCTCTTTTCCAGTCTTGATGACCTCATGGTCAAATCCAACCAAAGAAATATTTGGTTTTAAACTGGATGCACTAACCGGCGCAACTCCACTCGCGGCCATGAAATTTCAACATCAGTTTACAGAATTTAAAAGTTTGTTTATCGGAAATATTAGCGGTTCTTTAGGTGAATCATCCGCTTTCATTATAACCTTGAGCGGGCTTTATTTAATAATCCGAAAAATAGCAGATTTCCGTATAGTCGCGGGGGTATTTTTAGGCACTATTTTATTGGGTGGAATTTTGTGGCAAGTGGATCCTTCTCAATACGCAGATCCACTTTCCCATATCCTTTCAGGTGGATTCCTACTGGGAACATTTTTTATGGCTACAGATATGGTAGCATCCCCTGCGACATCAAAAGGGCGCTGGATTTATGGTTTAGGGATAGGTTTATTGATCATCCTTATACGTAATTTCAGCGGTTTACCCGAAGGTGTGATGTATTCAATCTTATTAATGAACGCTTTATCACCACTTATTGAACGCTATTCACAACCACGTGTCTTTGGGCAACTCAAAAATCAAAGGAGCTAATGATGCCTCATTTTATTAGGGTGGCGGGTGTCCTAATGGGCATAGGATTTTTTTCGGCATTTTTTCTTTCCCTAATGGCCGATTATGCTTACCCATTGATTGAAAAAAACAGGGAAGCCAGGTTGCGAAAATCAATTTATACTGTTCTTCCAGAAACAAAAACATACCATTTAGTAAATAATGAAAACAATATTTACAAAGGGCTAAACAAAGACAGTATTGGGACAGGTTATGCTTTTGTTGCGGAAGGTGGTGGTTACCAGGGTATTATTAAAATAATGATCGGCATTGACATATTAAAAAAGAAAATATCCGGTTTAAAAATATTGGAGAATGTAGAAACACCGGGTTTGGGTTCAAAAATATCCTCAGATAAGTTTCAAAATCAGTTTATTGGAAAACTACTCAATAAACCTATTGAGTACATCTTAAATAAAAACCCTCAAGCGCCGTTTGAAATACAGGCTATTACCGGCGCGACTATATCAACCCGCGCTGTTGTAAATATTGTTAATAAAAGGATTCAAGAGGTAAAATCCATACCGGAGTAAGCGGATGAGTGAATTTATAATGAAGACAAGTAGTAATACATTAAAAAAATCGTCTGTTTTTATGCGTGGAATATGGAAAGAAAATCCCGTATTCAGACAGTTATTGGGAATGTGTCCTACTTTGGCTGTTACTAATTCAGCTGAAAATGGTTTATCGATGGGATTAGCAACATTGTTTGCGGTAGTTTCATCCGGTTTGGTTATTTCTGCTTTAAGAAAAGTATTTGTAAAAGAGATTCGGATTGTTAGTTATACAGTAATTATAGCTACTTTTGTTACAATTGCCGACCTGTTTATGGCAGCCAAAGTTCCCGAAATAAGCAAAAACCTCGGTCCCTATATTCCTCTTATTGTTGTTAATTGCCTAATTCTGGGGCGTCAGGAAGCTTTTACTTCAAAGAACAAAATTGGGCTTTCATTAATGGATACACTTGGCTTCGGATTGGGCTTTACCTGGGCGCTGATTGTCCTGGGAGCCGTCCGGGAGATTTTGGGCTCAGGGACTCTCTTTAATTTTCCGGTTCTTGGTAACTGGTTTGAGCCCTGGGTTATAATGGTATTACCAGCAGGCGCCTTTATAACATTGGGATTTTTAATAGCCTTGGTTAATTATATAACTCAATCCCAGGCAGAAGCTCATTGTAAATAATTTATTATGAGGTAATTATGGAAATAAAATTAGTCCTGATATTTTTAGGCGCGGTATTAACGAATAATTTTGTTCTTTCATATTTCCTGGGTATTTGTCCATTCCTGGGGGTTTCAGGGAAATGGGAATCTGCGATGGGAATGGGGTTGGCCACTACTTTTGTGATGACAATTACATCTGTAGTTACCTGGGTAATCTATCACAAAATCCTGCATCCGCTTGGTCTGGAATATTTGGAATATGTTAGCTTTATTATGGTTATTTCTTCATTAGTCCAATTTGTAGAAATGGTTATTCATAAAATGTTTGAACCATTATACCGAAGCCTGGGCATTTACCTTCCGTTGATTACCACAAATTGTGCAATCCTTGGTCTGGCTCTTTTTATGGTTTTACGCGAGTACAATTTCTTTGAAGCGGTTACCTTTGGTTTTGGGGCCGGTGCAGGTTTTACCTTAGCTATTATTATTATGGCCGGTATAAGAGAGGAACTTGATTTTGCAGATGTACCGGAACCTTTTAAAGGAGGCCCTATTACCCTGATTATAGCTGGAATCCTGGCCCTGGCCTTTATGGGATTTGGTGGAATGATCGCTCAATAATCAACCTACTCACTTAAAACCTTAAGATTGTATAAAGATCTACAATCACTTGTATAAAATCCTACATTTATAGCACTATATATCAATTCAAACCAGTATAAATAATGCATTTAGTAATGGCATGTTTTTTGTTTTTACATAGATAAAAACAGGAGGGTATCGTGGAATCTTTATTATTAAACACTTTAGCAGGAACTGTATTGATCGGTTCTCTTGGTTACCTGGTATTCAGAATGGGCGATAAAGTAAAGTCTTTAAGTAACAAATCTGCACCAGGCTGCCATGAAGAAAAAGAGCCGGAAGATTGCAGTGATTGCCTGATATCCCCTAAGAATAGAGGAACTGTTGCATCACTGCAAAAAACGCTATAGTACAAAATAAGGAAAGATAAATGTCGGACACATATGTATGGTTTACATGGTCGCTTGGTTTACTTGTTATTTGGCTTGGTATTTACATTATTAATATTAAAGCAAGAAAAAGAATGTGGTATGCTAGTTTACTTACAATGCCTTTTGGATTAACAGAACCAATTTTTGTTCCTGAATACTGGCATCCCCCATCTCTTTTTGATTTGGCTCACCGCACCGGTTTTGATATTGAAAGCCTTATTTTTTGTTTTGCGATTGGCGGAATAGGAATTGTATTGTATGATATTGTTTTTAGAGTTGATCACGAAGCAATGGCTGAACATGAAAAGCATCATAAACATCATCGGTTTCATATTTATACACTCATTTCACCGCTGACAATTTTTCCGATACTGTATTTTACTATCAACTGGAATGTGATTTACACAGCAACGCTAACAATGTTTCTGGCAGGTCTTGCGGCGCTTTGGTGTCGGCCGGATTTAAAAGCAAAAATATGGATTGGAGGAGTTTTATTCCTCTTATTATATGCAATATATTTTCTCGCCTTGGCGTGGATTGCGCCAGGATATGTTGAGAAAGTATGGACATTATCAGCGATTTCGGGAATATCAATAATTGGTATACCCATAGAAGAATTGGTGTTTGCATATACTTTTGGAATGCTGTGGTCAAGTTACTACGAACATCTGACCTGGAAAAAAATAAAGACAATTTAGACGGAGGAAGTCATGTCAGACTCATTAATTTATATAATTTTATTTGCTTTGTTTATGTTTTTTATGCATCGCGGGCATGGTGGAAAAGGAGGTTGTGGTAGCCATGGTCAACACAACAAGGAAGAATATACTAAATAGCTGGCTTCATTCTTTATAAAGCAAAAAAGTACCCTAATTAATTATGAAAGGAGTTCAAAATGAAAAACAATTTTATCCAAACGGATCCAGTATGCCATAAACGAATAAATCGTTTGAATGCGCATATCGTGATAATCTATAAAGGAAAAGAATATTTTTTATGCACTCCCGGATGCAAGGAAAAATTCGAAAGCTATCCTGAAAAATACATGATTAAACCTCTGACTAAAAATAATGCATCATCAAGTCAGAGGATATTGACTCTGGACCTCCGTTAAAAAAAAACTATGGAAAATAATAAGATTTTAATTGTAGGAGGTTATGGCGCTGTTGGACGTATAATTGCAATAAAACTGGGAAGCATATTTCAAAATCAAGTAATTGTTGCTGGGAGAAATTATCAAAAAGCAAAAGAGCTTTCAATAAATTTGGATCGGAAAGTCATTCCATTAGAATTGGATATAACCTCAATTTCTATAGACGATGAACGACTAAGCGAAATAAAAATTGTCATAGTGTGTATAGATCAAAAAAATATAAAATTTGTTAAAGAGTGCATACGTCAAGGAATTCACTACATCGATGTTTCTGCATCTTATGAGTTTCTTTCGAAAATCGAGTTGTTAAATAGTGAAGCTAGAAACTATAGCTCTACTGTGGTTTTAAGCGTCGGTTTGATCCCTGGGCTTACTAATCTTTTGGCAAAACTATGCAAATCCAAAATTAAGGATATGAAATATGCTGATATTTATGTTATGCTCGGTCTTGGAGAATCACATGGAGAAGCAGCCATTAGGTGGACACTTGAAAATATAAATACCAAATATTTCATTACTGATTTTGGTGAAAAAATTCAAGTAAGCAGTTTTGAGAATGGAAAACACACAATTTTTCCTGACAATATTGGGAAAAGAACTGCTTACCGATTGAACTTTTCTGATCAACATGTAATTCCAAGAACTCTTGAAATAAATTCTGCCTCATCATGGTTGTGTTTTGATTCCAAGATAATTACCCTTTTTATTGCCGTTCTTAAAAAAACTGGTTTAAGTAAAATATTTGATTTTAAACCGATACAAAATTTTCTCATTCGGATATTAAAGGTGTCTTACTTTGGATCAAAACAATTTATAGTTAAAGTTGAGGCGAGAAATAGTCAAAAAGAGGAAGTATTATACGAATGTTCATTAAGCGGTGAGGGAGAAGCAAAAATCACTGCATTGGTAGCAGCACAAGTTGCTGAGTTTGTCTTGAAATCTAAATCTGTTAATGGGGGAGTATTCCATATTGAGCAATTAATTAATCCATTGGAGTTCATTGAAAATTTAAAAAATGTTGTAAGTTTTGAAGAGAGTATTCTAAAATAGTTTAAAGCAGGAGTTGTAAATTTATTCTCTAATGTCAATGTCAAGCTGGTATGCCTTCATTTTACCTAAATCCAAAACTTCTAAAATATTCTTTTATGAATATTATACACCAGAATGTAGGATAGTAGTCAACTAATTGTCCAATATTTTAATTATGTATAATGCAAGGCGTTATAAATTCAACAGTTTATAGCTTAATGAGCATATTGGCATGCCATTTGTATTAAGAACATAAACAGTTCTTCTAAACTATCAAGGGAGGTTGTCATGTTTCATGATCCTGGTGCAATACTCATATCTTGGGTTCTTTTTGTTTTAATTAGTATCCTGGCTGTTGTGATTATTAAAAATGTTAGGGGACGTAAATTTAAACATGACACATCAGATTTTACATGTCATCATACAAATCTGGATAATAAAGTGGATTCCAGAAAAAGTAAATCATAATGTTATGTAGCGGTTGCAATATAAACAGATTAGCTAACTTTTCTGTTGGAGAATTATTATGAGCAGCATATTGATGAACATATTATATACTTCACTTGTTTTTACAATATTCGGGTTCGCATTAGCTTTTGTATATAAAAACAAAAAAAGAAATCGCTGTTTGATGTGTGGTCTTAAATCTGGTGACAGTTGTATAAAAACAACGTGTCCCTCAAATAAATAAAACCACGGACTCAATTTATGTACAACTTATTTGAATTAATTGTCTTAGCATTTACCCTGTTAATCGTGCTAATTTTTATCAGTAATAAATTGAGAAAAAGTATTGGGAATTTTAATATCCAGGATAAAAAAGCATCTTCTGAAGAAAAGAAAATTAAGTGTCCACATTGTGGATAATATAATCAAAAGTCTACGTTCTTTAAACCCCCTGAGTACCTTCCATTAGTCCCCGGAGAGAGCGGATTTTTTTACCGCTCTTTTTTTTAAAATTAAATTTTCTCTTGGTGACCTCCGGGAGAATGAATGAGGGTGAGTTAAACTGAGCTCACCCTTTTTATATTTGACAGTTTGTTGAATATTCTCCAACCAAATTGTAGGATAATGCTCAATATAACTTACAATGTTTCCCTCCATACCATGTCATAGCAGTTTTGTTCTAAATAAGCTTTTGGCATTCAAATTGTAAGAGGTATGGGAAAATGATCATAGGAGAGAAAAATGTCATATCGTGATCCTGTTTGTGAAATGAAACTTGAAGGTTCATCAAAGTTTATTAGTAATTTTGAGAAACAAACTTTTGAGTTTTGTTCAGAAACATGTAAAAAACAGTTTGATGAAGCACCACAATATTATAGCACGAAAAAGATGCATTCTGAAAGCACGTATCAGATTTCTAATGATGGTATTCAGCGTAGTGAGATTCCAATAATTGGTATGGATTGTGCATCATGTGCTTTAACAATTGAGAAACAAGTGTCCAAATTAAATGGAATTAAAAATGTTTCTGTTAATCAGGCAACAGAAAAACTATTTATTGAGTATTCTCCGGACAAAGTAACCCTGACAGATGTTATTGGAAGTATTAAAACGGCTGGATATGAATCCGGTTTAGCTAGATTGTCCTTAGGCATAGGCGGGATGCATTGTGCTTCTTGTGTAACTGATATTGAAGCAGGTTTAATTAAAAAAGCAGGTGTCATTTCTGCCAACGTCAATTTGGGTAGTGAGTCAGCAGAAATTAAATATATTCCATCATCTATTAAAATAAAGGACTTAAAAAAAGAGATAGAAGACCAAGGGTATCAGGTGTTCGATACATCATCACATTCGTCTAACAAGGATAGTGCAGAGGATGAAAACCAGAAGGCCCGTTTATTAGAATATAAATCACTGATGCGGAAATTTATTTTTTCTGGAATTATCTCACTGTTCATCATGGCCTTCAGTTATCCTGATTTGATTGGTTTACCTGAAGAATTTCAACATGGCGGTGAGTGGCTTCGCTATACTTGGATGATAATGTCAATATTGTCTTTGGCAGTTATGTTTTGGGCAGGGTCGCAATTTTATTCCGGGGCATGGTCCGCTTTAAAAAGCCGTTCGGCAAACATGCATACATTAATTGCAACGGGCATTACAGCTGCATGGTTATATTCAACTACTGCTACTTTTTTTCCGGATGTGTTCCCAAAAGCTGAGTTGGCCGACCAGTTTTATGATGTTATTGCCGTTGTTGTTGCTTTGGTGGTTCTTGGCATGGCACTGGAAATAAGAGCAAAAGGAAAAAGTTCTGAAGCGATAAAAAAACTTATGGGTCTACAGGCAAAAACAGCACGTGTAGTTCGTAATGGAAAAGAACAGGATGTTCCGGTAGAAGAAGTGGTTTTGGATGATATTATTATTGTACGACCAGGTGAGAAGATCCCGGTAGATGGAATTATTATTGATGGGTCGTCTGCCTTGGATGAATCAATGATTACCGGAGAGGCTATCCCTGTTGCAAAAAAACAAGGTGACGAAGTTATTGGTGCTACAATCAACAAAACAGGATCTTTTAAGTTTAAAGCTACAAAAGTAGGAAAAGATACGGCACTTGCTCAAATCATCGATCTTGTTCAACAGGCTCAGGGTTCAAAAGCACCCATTCAAAGGATTGTTGATAAAGTATCTGGTTATTTTGTACCTGCTGTAATGATAATCGCTATTCTTTCTTTTGTCGCCTGGTATGATTTTGGTCCACAACCCAACCTGATTTACTCCCTGATAGTATTTGTAACTGTGCTGATTATTGCCTGCCCATGCGCCTTAGGGCTTGCCACCCCGATTTCATTGATGGTTGGAGTTGGTAAGGGAGCGGAGAATGGTATTTTAATTCGCAGTGGGGAAGCGCTGGAAATGGGGCAAAAGCTCAATACCATTGTATTGGATAAAACAGGAACAATTACAGAAGGCAAACCAAAAGTTACAGATGTTATAACAGAAAACGGATTTAAGATTGATGAGATTTTGATGTATACAGCAAGCGTAGAGAAAGCCTCAGAGCATCCATTAGGTGAAGCAATTTTACATGAAGCAAAGAAAAAATCTCTTTCTTTAAAGGATCCAACAGATTTTATAGCTATTCCCGGGCATGGTGTACAAGCAAATGTAAATCGTAAAAAAATTGCTTTAGGTAACTATAAAATGATGGAAAAACTAAATATCGACTTGAGTGACCTAAAAACTAAGAGTGACCACCTTGCTGAAAATGGTAAAACGCCAATGTTTATTGCCATTAATGATGAAGCAGCAGGGATTGTTGCTGTTGCAGATACTGTAAAGCCGGATTCAATAGACGCAATCGCAAAGCTAAAAACAATGGGTTTGGAAGTAATTATGTTAACGGGGGATAACAAACGAACCGCAGAAGCAATTGCGAGAGAGGTGAATGTTGACCGAGTGTTGTCTGAAGTATTACCGGAAGAGAAAGCATTGAATGTTAAGAAATTACAGCAGGAAGGAAAACATGTTGCGATGGTAGGTGATGGTATTAATGATGCACCAGCTTTGGCCCAGGCTGAGATTGGTTTTGCCATTGGCTCTGGCGCAGACGTGGCCATGGAAGCATCTGATATTACACTGATTAAAAGTAGCTTGAAAGGTGTGGTAACGTCAATTCAATTGTCAAAAGCAACAATGAAAAACATAAGGCAGAACTTATTTGGTGCGTTCTTTTATAATGGACTTGGTATTCCGGTCGCTGCTGGTATTCTTTACCCATTTTTTGGATTACTGTTATCTCCATTGATAGCAGGTGCAGCAATGGCATTTAGTTCGGTAACGGTGGTTACAAATGCAAATCGTTTACGAAGGTTTTCACCGCAAAAATAATTCGAAGTATGTTTTAGAATAGGAATATGAAAGGAAAATGAAATGGAACTTGATCAAATAATAGTAACAATTGTCGGTATTCTTTCATCGGTGTGGGTTGCATGGTTTTTCTGGTTCTCTGAAAGGAAGGCAACTCATGTAACATCATCCAATAGCAATGTTCAGGAGGCAATGATTAAGGTTAAAGGAGGCTACAGCCCGGATATTATAGTTGTGCAAGCAGGTAAACCTGTTCGTCTAAATTTTCATAGGGAAGAAACGGCGCTTTGCTCAGAACAGGTTTTGTTTTCAGATTTTAATAAGCAAGCAACACTTACACCTTTTACAACAGTTCCTGTTGAATTTACACCGGATGTCCCCGGAGAGTATGAGTTTCAATGTGCTATGGGTATGCTACGAGGAAAATTAATTGTTGAGCAATGATATTACAATGGAGATAAATCATGGCAAAAGATTTGGTTTGTGGAATGCAGGTTGATAGTAAAGTGCCTGTAACTAAGAGCGAATTTAAAAACAAAGTCTATTATTTCTGCTCCGAATTATGCAAAGAGCAGTTTGACGAAAATCCACAAGAGTATATAAATGAAAGTTCTAAATCTATTAATGATAATTCAGAAAAAAAATGAAAAAGCCAATTAACCGGATAACCTTTCTTTTTCTAAAACTATTTGCTCCTATCTTTGTAATGCTGGTTTGTGTGAATGCAGGCTCAATAGATTCAGTCTTTTTAAATACAGGAGAAGAAAATAAGAGCCTGTCATCAATATCCAATTACCAAGAACTATTCAATGAAAATATTAATTTTACTGAAAGCCAAATATACTCAGATAGTAGTAATAACTTTTTCAACATCTTTCCAGCTCTACAATATGCAGATAATGAAAATTGGGATGCAGCGATAATTGAAATTAGCAATGCTATTGTTTCTGTCCCAGATTTTGATCTAGCCTATAACTTTCGTGGGCTGATTTATATGAAAAAAGAAATGTTTGATCTGGCAATATCTGATTTTAATAATGCCATAAGGATTAACCCGGACTTTGCTTTGGCCTATTTTAATCGTGCAAATATATATGAAGAATACGGGCAATATGATAAGGCATTTTCAGATTATTCATATTCCATTACGCTGAATAAAAATTTTGCATTATCGTATTATAGTCGAGGGCGTTTATTTGCATTTAAAGGGGAATCAGAAGAAGCGCTCATCGATTTAAATACTGCCATTGATCTTAATCCAAGTTTATATCATGCTTATAATGATCGCGGGATTATTTATAAATATGTAGGGCGCTCAGATCTGGCAATGATTGATTTCAATACTGCAATTGAACTTAATCCTGAATATAGTTTAGGTTATTTTAATAGGGGAAATTTGTTGCATGCTCAAGGTCTTTATACTCAGGCAATCGAAGACTATATTGCGGTTGTCAAAATGGAACCTTCAAATAAAGAAGCTTTTTACAATCTCGGAAATTCATATGCATTAAAAGGCGATGTTCAGCAAGCAATTGTAAATTATTCTAAAGCAACAGAAGTCGATCCGGGATATTCATTAGCTTATTATAATAAGGCGATTTTGGAGGAACAGCTTGGTGAAGGCAGTACTGCAATAAAATCTTTTACAAAATTTATTGAAACATCGCCCGCAAATGATACAGAATTCCTTGACTATGCTAAGTATAAAATTAAAAAATTATTAAAAATAAAAATCCATCTTAGCGTCATTTTTGTTACAAATAGTTTTACTGCGATGAATGTAATTAATGAACTAAATGAAGGAAGAAACTTTAAAACAATCGTTGAGAAGTATTCTGAAGGCCCAGGTAAAGAAAGTGGAGGGGATATCGGTTGTTATTCCCCTGGTGATTTAAGAATTGACCTGGATATGACAGCAGTGAACTTACCAAAAGGGCAATATAGTGATATTATTAGCACAAATGAAGGATACTTTGTTTTGATGAAGACCGGTGAATATGTGATTGATGAATTTGATAATTCGGTTGCTTGTAATTAGGACAGTTAGGGTGGCCTTTTCGATTTAGTCTTGGGATGGGAGGTCATTAAAGGAAATATCAATCCTAACCAAATAGAGTGTGATTTCGGTTTATAGTTTTAGTATCGTTATGCCGGTTAATCTATGTTATTAGTTATGAAATAATATGCTTTGTTCAGGTGAAAATGAAAACTTATTTCAAATTTTCACCTTGTATGGCATTCGATTGAGCAGTAATAACAACCATCAACATTTGTGTAATAGTCTTTTGCTTTCTTCATTGCAGCTTTACAACCTGAAAAGTCACCAAGGTTTATTCTGTTCTGAACATCAGGTAAATAAGAACATCCTTCCTTATGGATTTCGTGTTCCCCTGTAGACTGGGCATTTTTGTTTACAAAATATTTAGACATATTCACCTCCAAAGAATTGGTTTCGTTTTGCTTCCTCTATACTTATATAGTGTGAACGAAATATTAAAATGGTGCAGTAGTCTAAAAAAAGAAGAACTTAATACTCATTTAAGGCAAATAAGTATCTAAAAACGCGTGCCATATGCGTGCCATGCAGATGGTAAATTGTGGGTGATTTATGGTAATAAATGGTGACGATTGATGCCATTTTTGGATGGGGTAAGTAGTTGAATTTTAATAAGTTTATGTTGTTTTTATTGAAGTTGGAGGATGTTGCTTTTGACGGACTGAAAATCCGTGTGTCCCCAGTTCAATTCTGGGAGACGCCACACTCTTAGGCCCTGTAAACACTGGCTTTGCAGGGTTTTTTATTTTAAGCAAACTCCTAAAATTCTCAAAGTGGTACTATATCGGTACTATGTTATTTTCTTTTCCTTATCAATTACATCAACTCCACAAAATTATTATTCAATCTCATTTTTTTTCTTCGATTTTCTTTGAGCCTGATTCTTTAAATACTATTACATTCGTATGATACATATCAGCGTCCCGAATGTGGAAACTAGGTAATATGAGGATGAATATGAATAAGAAGTATATAATTTATGAAATCCATGCTTACTAAAATAAAATACGAAACGGATATATCAAAAACAGGTGCAGGTCTAGTGAATCGGTTAAACAATTTTAATAAAGACACCTTTTTGTTAAAAAAGGTAATCCTCCAAATTCAAGTACGGTTTGAGTTGAAATAAATTATTTTTTTTATCATAATATGATATTGGTTGTATTAATTTGAGTCTTTTCTTTTTGCTATTCGTCTTAGAGAATAAAAACATTGAAAGGAAACTAAGATGAAGACGCAAGAATTATTAGATATTTTGGAAACAAATCAAGAGAAAACATTGAGGTTTGAATATAAACCTGGAAAATTCGTTGAATCTAATTTTCACATAACTGAAGTTAAAAATCTAAAAATAAATTCAGTAGATTGTGGAGGGGTGGAAAATAATTGGAATGAAACGATATTACAACTATGGAATCCTCAAAAAGAATCCGAAAGATATCCAATGAGTGGGAAAAAAGCATTAAATATTTTAACTACAGTTAATAGAATAAATCAAATGGATAAGGACTCTACGGTATTTTTTGAATACGGAAATAATAATGTAAATATTAGCAATTTCTTGATTGACCAATTTGAAACTGATGAGAAATTTTTAACTTTTAGATTTAAAAGCAAAAATTCTGAGTGTAAGTCACAATCAAGAAAAAGTGAAAATAATGTTGAAAAGGGCGTCGGTATCAATTCATCATGCTGTAATCCAAAACCTGAAAAAAATGTAAAATGGCAAGGGTTGTTAAGAAAATAAATAGAATCCTTTTAGTAAGTTTAATAAATTTCATTAAACAAATTATTGAAAATAATATGGACATTGCACAAGTTTATAAAAACTACCATTCGAATTTAATACATTTTGTTTCAAATAAGATAAATAATTTGGGTGATGCGGAAGACATAGTGCATAATATCTTTCTTAAAATGCAATCAGATTTAGTTAATTTAAGCAGTATAAAAAATATTAAAAGCTGGTTGTACAGTGTTGCGAAAAATGCAGTTATTGACTTTTATCGATCAAAGAGAAAAAACGAAACAGAAAATTCTATAAATAATAGTTACTTAATTGAAAATGAGCCAGCTTTCAAAAAGGTTGCCGATTCAATTGAAATTTTTATCAACCAATTGGAAGAGCCATATCGCAAAACATTAATATTATCTGATTTGGAGCTGGTGCCCCAAAAAAAGATAGCTAAAGAGTTGGCAATTCCTTACTCAACTGTTAAAACTCGTGTGCAAAGAGGTCGTGAAAAAGTTAAAAAAATGATGTTTGATTGTTGTATTTATGAGTTTGATAATAAAGGCAGAGTAATAGATTATAGTTGTAAAAATAATTAAAAGTTGGTTGGTGACTTTCAATGTTCTAATGTTTTTAATTTGTCACCACTGCAAACAATATTAGTTTAAAAAATTATTTATTACCGTCAATTGCACACCGTAATGCGTGAGATTGCATTGCTACATGGTTTCTTCCCACTGCTCCAAAAACTCGATGTCCTGCAAGAACTGATGCTGTGAGCTTTTCAAACATATACTTGTCCCTGTACTCACTTGAAACTCGATTCACTTCATTAGTGAATACACTTCCGGTTTCTTTGGAGGTTGCAGTAGGGGAAAACCAGTTGCTTGGAAATTGCCACCAAGAGAGATCATTATCAGGCCAATACTTTTCTACAGCCTTATCCAACTCATCAAAGTTTGCAATTGATGAGTTTAAACCTTCATATTTGGAATAGTGTTTCAATGTATTTGTAGTTACTGCTTGAAGCTTTTCTATATTGAGACTTCTTCTCTCTCTCAATTGAACAGTATTGCGTAAAACATAGAAAAGCATAACCTGGTCTGCAGAAAAAGTATTTAAAAGATGGTTAATCTCAAGCTGTTTTGGTGGTTCCAGGGATCGAGCTTCAATTTTGTCTTTGGATGCTAAAAAGCGAATGAGACCAGGTTCTCCGCTTTTTTTAATGCTCTCATTTAGAGAGGAACTAAATCCTGAACCGGTCCCTTCATAAAATGAAATAGTCGGTTTAAAAGCTGTCCAAAGTTTTACTAACCGATCATATTGAGGATGGGATGAATTAAAGGAGTGGTGAACACCCTCATAAACAAGAATACCTCCGGAATTTGGATCTTGAAGATGAATAGTCCATTCAGGTTCCATAACTTGTGGCCATTGTTTATATCCAATAAGTTCTTTGGAACAAGAATTTTGATCGGCTAATTCAATTACAAAAGCTCCTATGTGATTGACATTTATTGGGTGGATACCAAACACTATAATAATTTTTATAAGTCCTATGAAATTGTTCATAAGCCTTTCCTTTTTTGATGTATAGAGGTTTTCTATTTAACAGAAATTTAGATATTAGATTTGTTTTTCTTGAAATTATTTGTAAAATACAAATTTAAATTTGTAACTTGCAAATATTTGATTCTAAGAAAGGTTTGAAATTATGCATTTTTCATTTATATCTAGAACAGAATAAGCTAATTAATATTATTTGAATAAAAGGAGTATCAAATGCAGGTATTAAAAAATATCCAGATTAACGTCCAGATACCAATTAACAAATCCAAAAGAGAAGTTTGGGATGCACTTTTAAATGACATTGAAAGTTGGTGGCACAAAGATTTCTATGTTTTAGCTGAGTCACAAATAATTTTGGAGCCATTTGCCGGTGGCCGTTTATACGAAAAAACTATTGATGGCTCTGAAGGTTTATGGTATACAGTTTCGTCAATTCATAAAGATCAAACAATCGAATTATTTGGTCATTTACGTCCTGAATTTGGTGGACCTGCAACTTCGTTGTTGAAAATTAATTTGTCTGAAAATAATGGTACTACTGTCTTACAAATATATGATTCTTTATATGGAGTAGTTGATGAGGCAAAAAAACAGTCAATTGAATCGGGTTGGAAATTACTTTTTACAGAAGGATTAAAAAAATATATAGAACAGAATTAGAATTAAATAAATTAATAATGTTATCAACATAAGAATAGTTCTATTCCGGAGAATAATATGAAGAAAAGAATATTTATCGTTCTAGGTTTTATGATATCATTTAGTATTGGTTTTTCTTTTAATGAAATTAGAATTGAGCAATCTAATAATGAGACAATAGAAGGAAAAGTAACGGGGATTGGAGGGATTTTTTTTAAAAGTAAAAATCCAAAAAAAATTAGAGAATGGTATAAAAAATATTTGGGTTTAGATACTGATAAATATGGAACAAATTTTGAGTGGCGCCAAGGTGCTGACACTACTAAAAAAGGATTTACACAATGGAGTCCGTTTTCAGAAAAAACAAAATATTTTGAACCATCACAAAAAGATTTTATGATTAATTATCGGGTGAGAAATATTGAAGCTTTGGTTGATAAATTAAAAAAAGATAGCGTGGTTATCACTGATAAAATAAAGACTTATGAATATGGGAAGTTTGTCCATATTCTAGATTTAGAAGGTAATAAGGTTGAATTATGGGAGCCTAATGATATTGAATATGAAAAACTCGTAATAGGACGGACAAAGTAAAATAGGAGAGTGGAATTTAAAATAGCGAAAAATATTTTTCGGAAAAGTGAATGAAAAATGTTGATTTTCAAAGTTGGAAGGAAAATACAAATAATGTCCTTTAGATATTTACAATTAAGAACGGTCATAAACCAATGGCTCGAGTTAGAGAAAAAGCAGTGGAAAGATTTAAAGAGTATATTTACTATAATGGAATATTCTGAAAATGAACATATTGTACTACCTGGAGAAAATTTTTTTCAACTATTTTTTGTTAATAAAGGTTTATTTCGTCTTTATTATTTAGATCAAAAAGGCAAAGAATTTAATAAATCATTTATATGTGAGAATATGTTTGGAGGCCCGGTTGCGTTTTCTATTTTGGATATCCCATTGTATTATGGCATGCATACATTAGAAGAAACCAGCTTATTGGTTGCAAATTATAATGAGTTTAACGCCCTTTATGATAGCCACCCAATTTTTGATCGACTTGGAAGAAAGTTGGCAGAATGGTTGTTAATTAAAAAAGAGTTGAGAGAAAGAAGTTTCCTGATTGAAGACGCCAAAGAGCGCTTTCTTGATTTTGCTAAAAATTATCCGGGTTTATTAAAACGAATCCCTCAATACCACATTGCTTCATATCTCGGAATTAGTGAAGTCTCTCTATCCCGTTTAAAAAATAATATTTAACTTAATCCTCATTAATATTCTTAACAAATGATAAGGCATCTTTAGTTAAGGCTCGATAAATTAATTGATGTTATTAACTATAGATTACATTGAATTATTTATCAACCCTTAATAATGGAGGAGGATTATTTATGTATTTGAATTTTGCTAACAATTTCATAGAGGTAATAATGCTTTTTATAGTGTTTCTTTTACCAATAGTTGCTTTCTCCCAAGTTAATACAAACCAAGATACAGCAGCATTTATTTTTGCTTATTATCCTAAAGACGGTATGCAATCCTTATTTCATGAAGGATATAAAAGACATCTTCAATGGCATAAAGAAAAAAAAGATAAAACTATTTGGTATGGTTGGTACGTAACAGTTGGTAAAAGAACAGGGATGTTTATAGATGGTGCTTTTGGTATCCCTTTTGCTGCTTTTGACTCAAGGATAGATCCTTCAGGTGATATGGCTGACTTCATCCAAACTACAGCTCCTTTTGCTGATATTGCATATAGAACAGTCTACACACTTAGATCAGACATTAGCACCGCAACACCATTAGAACACAAAAAACCTTCTGATTCCATTCAAGTCTTTTATTACAAAGTTAATTATGGCCATGAGAAAAAATTTGAAAAAACCATTAGAACAATAAATACAAATTTGAAACAATTAAAAGATGAATTGAAGCACACTTGGTATGAATTAACAGTTGGAGGGGATCAGCCGAGCTATTTACTAATGGTAATGCGAGAAAACTGGTCAAGTTATGGGACAAACAATGCTTTTTTGACAAACGTAATAGAAAAAAAAGTAGAAGCAAATGAAGTTGATAGAATTTTAAAAACACTCTCTGAGTCTGTCAAAGCAGTAGAAAGCGAGGTTTGGAAATACCAACCTGATCTAAGTTACATCCCTAAAAGTAAATAGATGAACATAAAATGATATTAGATCCTGGCAAACAAAGCCACAATGGAGGAGAATAAAAAAAATCTTATAAACCATTGTCGGTTAATAAATTAATGTGGGTGATAACATAAATTTCTTGTATTCTTTTAAAGAGAGAAATATTTGAGATAGGTTTATAATATGGTTGTCAAGTTTTCGGTAGTTTTATTAAATCTAAAATGTAAATTTCCTTTCTAATTCAGCATTAAAATTTTTATTGGAGGTTTTATGAATTCAGGAATAGAAAATACGCAGCACCCATCTATTATATATTATGACAGTGACTATCCTTCTGAAAAGTATTCAAAATACAAAAATAATTTTGATGAAATTGTTATTTCACAAGGGTTATCGAATGACGTGGAAAAATACAATAATTTAGCAAAACAATTTGGAAGTAATGTTTTAGAACTTTGTTGTGGTACCGGTAGGGTGGCAATTCCACTGGCTGAAAATGGAAACGACGTAACTGCTGTTGATTTTTCTTCTACCTTGCTCCAACAATTTCAAAACAAGATTAAACAATTAAACAATAAAATATCAAATCGATTAAAAATTATTAATCAAGATGTAACTAAATTATCATTGGAAAAGAAGGATTATGATTTAATAATTTGTGCCTTTAATAGTTTGCTATGCATCCCAGATTTTGAATTGCAACAGAAAACATTAATAAATGCTGCAAAACATATCCGCACAAAAGGTCTTTTGGCTTTAGATTTAATGAATCCACTAGTATTAAGTATTGCTGGCGATGAAACTCCTATCCCCTTTTTTACCAGAAAAAATCCTCATAACGGCAATATATATACACGGTTTGCGGCAAGGAGCAAGATGATGATTGATCAAAAACAAAAATTATATGGTTGGTATGATGAAATAGAAGATGATGGAAGCGTTAAAAGACAAAATTATGAAGTATATTGGAGACCAGTTTTTAGATATGAAATCCAACTGATGCTCGAAAAGGCTGGGTTTAAAATTGACAAAATCTATGGAGGACATTTGGATGAAACTTACACAGAAACAAGTGGGAAGTTATTTATCCAGGCCGTTAAACTTTGATTCTTAATTATTAGAGATTAAATAATGTTAACATTTAAAGAAAAATATGAAGCACTTTTAAGAAAAGATTCCACTTATGAAGGAATATTTTATGCTGCAGTTAAAACAACTATAATATTTTGTAGACCTACATGTCGTGCAAGAAAACCATTAGCCGAAAATGTTGTGTTCTATGATTCAGTTAATGAAGCACTTTTAAACGGTTATAGACCATGCAAAGTATGCAAACCGCTTGAACCACCCGGAAGTATGCCTAACGTCATTAAATATATTCTAAGTGAATTAGTTAATAGACCGTTTAAAAAAATAAAGGATAAAGATTTAGTCATTGCCGGAATAGAACCTAATTTTGTACGCAGATGGTTTAAAAAAAATCTAAATATGACCTTTCATGCTTACCAAAGAATGTACAAAACAAACAATGCTTTAAGGAATATATCAAAAGGAAAATCAGTAACGCAAACGGCATTTGATAATGGTTACGATTCATTAAGTGGTTTCATCGACAACGATAAATCAATTTTTGGCAAAGCACCAACCAAAGTAAATTATAAAAATGCAATTAATATTGTTCGTTTCACAACTCCATTAGGACCTATGTTTGGATGTGCTACATCAAAGGGCATTTGCCTTGTTGAATTTTGTGACCGTGATATATTAGATGTTCAATTAAGGAGTTTGGAGATTCATTTTAAAACACCAATTTTACCAGGTCAAAATAAACATTTGGATACGCTTCAAGTAGAATTAGGTGAATATTTTCAAAGAAAAAGAACTTTCTTTACTGTACCATTACACATACAAGGAACTGATTTTCAGCAAGAAGTTTGGTCATTCTTAAAATCTATTCCATATGGCAAAACCATATCCTACAAAGCTCAATCTATAAATATGAATAAACCAAAAGCAATAAGAGCAGTTGCTTCAGCGAATGGGTTAAATAAAGTTGCTATCGTTGTTCCTTGTCATAGGGTAATTGGTAGTGATGGGAAATTGAAAGGGTATGGAGGTGGTATAGCTAGGAAAAAATGGTTAATAGAATTCGAAAAAGGTAATATTTTAAAAGGATCATAGATTTTCTGCTAACATGATTTAATCCATGTATTGGGTTTTAACATGCGTGAAGAAATTATGTCAACTCTTTTCTCTTAAGGCTTACCCATAAAAATGCAGTAATACCAAATTAAGTAGATTCTAAGTAACTTTATTATATTTTTGAGTTTAATAAAATCATATTGGAAATAATTTTTCACACAATTATATTTGTACATTACAAATATAATTTTTATTCTTGTTGAGATTTTAAGTGAGCTAAAAATACTAACTTAATTACGGAAATAAATGAATAAACTTTTTAACCGTAATTTTATTTTATTATGGCAGGGACAATTAGTAAGTCAAATAGGGTCTCAAGCTTTCGTAATAGCCATGACATTTTGGGTAAAACATGAAACAGGCTCAGCAACATTGGTTGGAATGCTTATGATGATATCGCACTTACCCGGTGTTATATTAGGACCACTAGCTGGTACAATTGCAGACAGGTATTCTCGCCGTCGAATCATCATTTTTTGTGATTTGATAAATGGAGGAGCTGTTCTAATTGTTACTGTTTTTTTATTTTCTGATCCTACCGCCAAGACATTAATTCTTATATCACTTTTCATTATAGCAACCATTGTTGCAAGCGTTGGTTCCTTTTTTAGACCCGCAATTACAGCTGCAATTCCTGATATTGTTCCGAAAAATAAAGTTTCTACTGCAAACTCGTTAATCCAGTCTTCAGTTCAAATTGCTACGTTTATTGGCCAAGGGATCGGAGGAGTCCTATTTAGGATACTAGGTGCTCCTTTTCTTTTTCTTTTTAACGGAATAAGTTACTTTTTTTCAGCGGTTAGTGAACTGTTTACAACAATTCCTCAAACTCTGCCAGAAAAACCATTAAACTGGCAAGAGACTTTAAAAGCTTTTAAAACAGATACAATTAAAGGCTTAAATTATGTATGGAAATCGAGAGGAATGAGGTCACTTTTTCTAGTTGCAACAGTCCTTAATTTTTTTGCAATGCCATTCTTTGTCTTATTTCCTTTTTATGTAGAAGATTTTATGAAAGTATCAGCAGATTGGTATGGTTATATACTTGCTGCGTTTGGAATTGGATCTATAACGGGATATACCGTATCAGGCACAATTCAGCTTAGAGGGAGGGCCAGGAGTAATATACTTATTGGTGTACTTATAGTAATGTCATCTAGCTTTTCTTCTCTATGTGTGGTTTTCATTCCGTCAATAGTTCTAATTATTGTTTTTTTTATTGGAGCTCTCAATGGTTTTTTTAATATAAATGTAATTACAATTTTGCAAATAACTACTCCAGGCGAAATTAGGGGAAGAATTTTCGGACTCCTAAACACTCTCACCATGGGACTAGCACCAGTAGCAATGGGATTTTCTGGTGTAATTGCTGATTTATCCAATCAAAACATTCCTAATATTTATTTAATATGTGGAGGAATATTATCTGTAATTTCGTTAATGGTGTCAAAAAACAAAGCATTTAGAGACTTTTTGGCAAAAGAGTAAATATTTTAGCAACAATTATTTGTATTATACAAATAATTGATTATTTTTTCCATTTCAAAACAAGAAAGTCAATTTTACAGTAAGGAATTTTTATGCAGGCCATTGGAAATACCCCACTATTAAAACTTGAAAGGTTATCTGAACCAAATTGTGCAGAAATATATGTCAAATATGAAGGTGGAAATCCTACAGGTAGTATGAAAGACAGAATGGCGTTATCAATGATTGAGGGAGCTGAGAGAAGAGGAGAATTAACAACTGGTGGGAGGGTTGTTGAATATACTGGAGGTAGTACCGGTAGCTCTTTGGCAATGGTTTGTGCAACAAGGGGATATAAAGCACATTTCGTTTCTTCAAACGGTTTTGCCGAAGAAAAACTACAAACAATGAGGGCTTTTGGAGCTACAGTAGAAATAATTCATGCTGAAAATGGTATTTTAACAGCAGAGATAATAGACAAAATGATTGCGAGGGCAAAAGAGTTAATAGGTCAACCTAATACATTTTGGCCTGACCAGGTTAACAATCTTGATAATAAAAAAGGTTATCATAAAATGGCTTTTGAAATTATGGACGTTCTTGGAACTGAAATAGATGAGTTCGTAATGGCAGTAGGGGGAGGAGGTTGTATTTCAGGAAATTCCGAAATTTTAAAAGAAAAAATACCATCAATGAAAACTATTGCTATAGAACCATTTTACGTAAGAAATATTTCTGGCGGTGATACATCTGGAAAGCATGCTTTGGAAGGAATAGGTCTTTCATTTATTCCAACTATACTACGTAAAGATCTGATTGATGATGTAATTCCTGTTAAGGATGAAGATGCTTATAGGACAGCTAATGATTTAGCAAAAAAAGAAGGGATTTTCGGAGGAATAACGTCAGGTGCCAATGTTTGGGCAGCAATTCAAAGGGCTAGAATTATCGGTGCAGGGAAAAAAATTGTAACAGTGATTATTGATTCTGGATTAAGATATCTCAATGGTGATTTGTATAGATAATAATATGTTTTAACTGCTATGAGAAGAGAAAAATATTATTCAAGGATAAAAGATTAAGAATTGGTTATTTAAAAGGAGTACAGATATATGAAACTAATTATAAACCTTTTGATTATGTTATCCACGCAATTAATATTGGCTGGAGAAATACGTGATAAAGAAGTTATCAACGAAACGATTAAAATCTACATTGAAGGCCAACGCACTGATAATCAGGAGCTCATAAAAAAAGTATTTCATTCGGATGCAAATTTAAAGTTTATTAGCATTAGAGATAATGAATATAAAATTATTTCTATTGAAAGGTATCTAACTTTTTTTTCGAATAAAAAAGAGAGAGAATTTGAAGAGAATATCTTCTATATAGATATAGTTGGCACAGCAGCCAATGTAAAGCTATCTCTAAAATATGAAACATTTCAATACACTCATTATATGAACATGCTTAAAACTGGAGAAGGGTGGAAAATAGTAAATAAAATTACTTGTCAAGAAAATTTTTGAAATGAAGCTAGTCGAGACGGTGCTAATAAATGAGGTAAATAAAGAAGATACTTGGTGAACAGTAAGTTAACGGAAAACGAAAAAAGAAAATTGGAATGATTATGTTTTAGGATTCATGATATTGAGTTTTAGAGAAGACGAGAAAATGGCATTGCTATTTTTGAAGCAGCTAAAAATACGTTGATCTAAATTAGGATTAGGTTATGAAAAAAACATTTTTATTAGTATTAATAATTCTCACAGTTAAAAATTTGATAGCGAAAGATGTTGAATTCAAACCGCATTTATGGTCAATAAACGATCCTGAAGGAGGTTTAATTACTACATACATGGGGAGAAAAAGTCTATTTCTATATCAGGGGTTTGCCTTTTTAAAAGGTTTATTGCTAACGGATGGGACTATTGAAGTAGATTTTAATGCACATGGTAACAGGGGCTTTGCGGGAATAGTTTTTAGATCAAAAAATAAAGAATCACACGAATTAGTATACCTGAGATGTCATTTGTCTAATAAACCAAATGCAATACAGTATGCACCAAGATTTAATGGGGTTATGGGCTGGCAACTTTATAGTAATAAAGGGCACATAGCTAATACAGAAATACCGCATAACAGATGGATTCATCTAAAATTAGAAGTTAAGGGTAAAAAAGCATTCTTTTATGTAAATGATTCTAGTGAGCCAGATTTAATTATAACAGATTTAAAACAAAAAGTTTCTGAAGGGGAAATAGGACTTTGGGCTTTGAACGGACCTGGACACTTTTCTAATTTCAGTTATACCAAAACTGATCCAGAACCAGTTGAAGTTGAATTGAATCAAATTAAACCAATAAATCCAAACTTTATTGATAGATGGAAACTCTCAAATGTTTTTAAGGAGGGTGATTTAAATATTGATCAGATTGATAATGATTTTCTTAAAAAGTTAGATTGGGTTGATGTAGTAACAGATCAGAATGGTATGCTAGATATCTCAAAATATAGAAAAAAGATTACGCAGATTCATTCAAGCCCGGTCAAAAACGGCTGGGATGATGTAATTGCACTGAGTACAATTACATCCAATAAAAAACGAACCATTAATTTATCATTTGGATATAGTGATAAAATCAAAATCGTAGTAAATGGCAAACTGATGTTTCAAGGAAATAATTCATTCAGATCGAAATCTCCTAGATTTTTGGGAATTGTAGGTGTTAATAATGAGACATTGACAATTCCATTAGTGAAGGGTGAAAATCAAATATTATTTGTTGTTACTGAGCAATTTGGCGGATGGGGTTTCATTACTAAATTTGAAAAGTAAATGTAATCATTTTGTTTCAATATGTCTCATGTTAATAAATTTATATGAAAGAGATATTATAATTTACTCCACTAAGAACCAGCACAACAAGTTAAATAATATGGAAGAAATTATAAATCATTTACAAACGATAATAGTGATTGCTCTTATAATATTCTATTGTAATCATTATATAGATTGGTAGTATATATGACTTTTTACACTATTCTAAGTCTTGCAGGAGCAATGTTTTTACTGGCACTTACCCCTGGTCCTGGAGCTTTCACCTCTTTTACCAGTTCATTAAAGCATGGGTTCAATCATGCAATACCAATTGTAATAGGTATTGTAATAGGCGATATTTTTTTCCTTCTAATGGCCATTTATGGTTTATCAGCTATTGCGGATTCCATTTTCGAATTATTTATTATAATTAAGTACTTAGGAGGAGGTTATCTAATATGGCTTGGAATTAATTCATGGAGGTCTAATAATAGTAGTACAGTCATGAAAGAACCATCGAAGATTTCTAAAAGCTCTGGTTTTCTTACAGGGCTATCAATTACTTTAAGCAATCCAAAAGTAATCCTTTTCTACCTTGGCTTTCTTCCAACTTTTGTCAATCTACGAGAATTAACTAGAATGGAAGTTGCAATTATTGCCATAGTTGTGAGTGTTGTTCTTGCTTCAGTAATGCTTTTCTATGCATACTCAGCATCAAAAGCTAAGCAATTATTCTCCAATAAAACAACACAAAGAAAGATGAATCGTATTGCCGGGAGTGCTTTGATTACTACTGGGGCTGTATTAATAGTCAAAACTTAACAATCTTATCAAGAGCTTATTTACAGAATAACGCTTTATGTTAAAGATTCTATTGCAATTGATCAACTATATATAAAGGTGTTTTTTGTATTGAGGTGTATAATGAAACAATATCTGTTTGTTTATGGAAGTCTTGGGCGTGGTGAGCCAAATGAACATATCCTCAATACAATTGGGGGGATATGGGAAGAAGCTGTTGTTAAAGGGCATCTCAAAGAAAAAGGGTGGGGTGCAAAAATAGGTTACCCAGGTATTGTTTTAAATGATACCGGAGCTAATATCAAAGGCCATGTATTTATATCAGAGAATCTTCATCATCATTGGGATGAGTTAGATAAATTTGAAGGAAAAGAATATAAAAGGATTTCCACGAAAGTACTAAGGAAAAGTAAAAAAACATGTGCAGCATATATATATGTTCTTAATAACCACATAATTGAAAAATGAGAAACACTAAACATGAAACAAGTAGGTTTATTAATACTCATCCTGATTTTAAGTAATACTTGCAGTGCTCAAGAATGGCAAAATATCAAATCTTTGGGTTTATGCTTGGATAGTTTGGTAAACAACCTGATTCTTGAAAAGAAAATCCCAAGTATCGCAATTGGTGTTGTAAAAGATGGAAAAACAGTTTTTGCCAAAGGGTTTGGTTTCGCAAATGTGGAAAAGGAAATACCCGCGACTAAAAACACAATTTACCAACTTGGATCTGTAACCAAAATTTTTACAGGATATTTACTAGCTAACTTAATTAACAAAAAATACATTTCTTTATCTGATTCTATAATTTCGTACTTTCCAGCATCAATAGAATTTCCTATTTCACCCACAGGTCAATTTGTAACAATTAAAGATTTAGCCACTCATTCGTCCGAGTTTCCGAGATACCCTGAGAATTTGAAGAGAATTGACCCAAATCCAATAAAAGGATACTCAAATGAAGAGATGCTGAAAGGGATTGAATTAGTTTCTATCGATACCGTAATAGGAGTCAGATACAATTATTCCAATTTCGGATATGGTGTTTTAGGAATAGCAATGGAAAACATAATGGGAAAATCTCTTTCAAAATTGATGTATGAAAATATATTCTCAACGTATTCTATGAAGAGCACTTCATTGATTTTCAAAGATGATTTTAAAGATAGGCTTTCAATTCCCTACTTAGAGGTATCCCCCTATAAAAGAACAGAGCCATGGAATATGGGGGCTTTATCTGGTGCCGGAAATGTTTATAGTTCGATTTTAGATTTAAATAAATTCATGATTATTATGTTGTCTAATAATGAAATCAATAAAATTCAGCAATCGAAATACTTTAAGATTAATGAAACATGGAGTTACGGTTTAGGCTGTTTTATAGTAGATTCGAAGAAAAGAAATACCCAGATCATATATCATGGTGGAGATATGGATGGTTATGCCTCATCTTTAACGCTCTACTTAGAACACAATTTGGGAATTGTAATTTTAACTAATTGGGGAGCAGGGCAAATTATTGGAGAGGCGTTCACAAAGATAAATGCAGAAATTGAAAATCATTATCTGGGGGCCATATAACAGAAAAGTGAATGAAAAACGAATATTTAAGACATACCATTTCAACTATAAACTATAGGTTTCAAAAAGCTACAAAAAACACAGATGATAAATTCGGTAGCTTCAACCTCGGAAAAGGAAGCAGAAGTATTAATGAGATAATAAATCACTTGTATCATATCTTACTTTTTACGAAAGCTTTTATCGAAAAAGAAAAGTATGTAGATGAAATCCCGGAGAAACTAAGTTTAACAATGGAAATTGAAAGGTTTAAGGTAGAATTGAAAAGAATTGACAATATTCTAAAAACCAAAGGGTTGAAAATTGAACACGCTAAAAGACTATTACAGGGGCCTTTTTCTGATATCCTAACGCATATTGGACAAATTTCTATGCTACAAAGATTAAATGATAAACCTATTGAAGGTGAAGATTTTTCTTCTGCACCAATTCAAACAGGACTATTATAAAAAACCTTGTGAAAAATAGCATAAAAATGTATCATCTTTTGAGGATACCGATACCAAAAAAAATAATTAATAGACCTAATATCAAAATTGGGCTAATTGTTTCATCAAAAATAACCCAACCCCAAATTAAAGCAAGCGGGGGAGTAACATAAGTTATCATGGACATTAATACTGGCGAAGTATTTTTTAACATCCAGAAATAAAGTACAAAGGCAATGGCCGTGCCAAACAGAGCCAAATATAAAATGGAAAAAATTGCATAAGCATCAAAAACCGGCTGCAAATCTGATTCATAAAAATACGAGATAATCAAGAATGAAATGGAAGTATAAAGCATAGGCAATGTGTTTAAAGTGATTGGATTAATTGTATTGCTTGCTTTTTTTGCTAATATTGTCCCCAGTGAAGAGAAAATCGGACCAATTAGAAAAGCTACCATTCCCCAAATAGCAAATTTGCTTGAATCCTCAAATTCAATTTTATCCCAGAAAATAATAACTATTCCAACAAATCCTACAAAAACGCCTGTAGCTTTTTTTAAACTAATTTTTTCTTTTGGTAATAACCAGGCAGAAAATAGTAATACATAAAATGGAAATACGGAAAACAAAACACTTGCTAACCCGGAGGAGATATGTTGTTGCCCCCAATAAACAAATGAATACCCTCCGGTAAATAAGATCATTCCAAAAACAAAAAGAAATAAATGCGTTTTTAGCGATTTAGGAAATTCAATTTTTTTTGTTATTGCAAATACTGATAGGAACAAAAAAGCTAAAATAAATCGTAATCCTGCTGATAAAAATGGTGGTAAAGAAACCAATCCAATTTTTATTGCCACCCAGGTTGAACTCCATATAAAACAAAGCAAAAAAAAAGTTATAAAAGGTAAGTATTTTTTTGAAAGGTGAGTCATATTGCAAACTGGTCTGTCATTGAGATAAACACTGACTTTTAACTTATTCACTTGTGTATTTTTTATGAGCTTTAATGGGTACTTTGGGCTTTAAATATAAAAACTATAGCCATTGGTTTATTTTACCACTATCCGCTATTAAACCATTTAATCCTAAAGCCACTCTAGCAGTACTTTTTCTAATCAATGCTTGTCCACCAAAGAAATATATTCTATCTTCACTCACCTTAAACATAACACTTAAGTACTGATACTGTTTATGGGATATTCCGACTTCAATTAAGCTTCGAATTCGCGTTTTTGAATTCTGTTCTCTGCATAACCATAAGTTTAAGCGGGCATTATTTTTTTTCATTTTACCCTTAACCCCATAAAATTTTGTTGGGGTTGTAAACAAATCCCCACCACCGCGATAGTAAATTATTGCTTGGTAAGTTTTGTCACGATATAACTTAAATCCTCTTGAAAAAACCCATGATTCAGATTCTGAGGAAATATTACCAACACATTCAAGACAATGAGTTTCAACAAAAGGTCTTCTTCGAACAAGCTTCCAAACTCCACCAGTTTTTTTCGTTTGTTCAATTTCTACGACACTGAAATCATCAGTATTTGGCCTGAATCCAAATATGTAAGGACCTTTTTCAAAATCGAACTCTAAATCATATGTAATTGCCATTTCAACCTCCTCATTTCTTTATTGGATAATTCGCTTATTTAAACATTGCTGTTGAAAAAAAATAATTTTAATTAGTGTTAAATCTTTAAGTTACTACCACCAACATGTTAGATTTAATACAAAAAAAATTAAGTCTTATTGAAAAAACAATTCATTATTAGCAACAAACTTTAGCCTCTTCATTAATAGATGATTTAATTTTTCTGATTTTTGTAACGAGTTGTTTAATATTTGAAAGTGTTGTATTTGGGCTCATGAAAACAAGTCTTAGATATCGCTTATTATTAAACATTGCTGTTGTAAAATAATAGCTTCCTTCAGTAGACATTTGGTTTCTTATTTCAATTTGAGTTTTATCTTCGCCCTCAATTCTAAAACAAAGTATATTACTTTGTGGGTGAACAGGGCATTCAAAATCTTCGAGTTGATTTATATAAAAATATGCTTCCTCCGTAAGTTGATATCGATCTTCGATAAAATCGGCAAGCCCTTTTTCTCCAATAGCACCTAGTACAAAAAATAGTTTTTCTCCTAATCCAGATTTTGTAGTTTCAATTGTTCTTTGAATTAAATCAAATCCAGGCTGTATTTTTTCATGAAACAAATAACTAGCTTCTTGGTGAATTCCTTGATCTAAGTATCTATGGTCGCGAACAAGAAGCGCAGCGCATAATGATGGTACTTGAAGTAATTTATGTGCATCCCATGTGAGTGAATCTGCCTTATTAACTCCTTTTAATAAGCCTTTATACTTATCAGAAACCAACGCGCTTGCTCCATGGGCTCCATCAACGTGGAACCAGATTTCGTTTTTATTACAAAAATCAGCTATTTCTTCTAATGGATCATAAATTCCTACTGATGTGCTGCAAGCATTTGCAACTAAAGCGATTGGTTTTTTGCCATCTTTAATTAGTTTTTTGTAGGTGTTTTCTATTTTATCAGGAATAATAGCCCCATTATTATCAATATCAAGTGCATAGATCGAGTTTTCTCCAATACCTAAAATACCAGCGGCTTTTGACAAAGAATAATGGCTTTCTTGAGGCAATAAGATTGCAAGGTTAGAAGGATTCCCATTTTTCCATACATCTGGGGCAATTTTACTGCGCGCTATAATCAAAGCTGTGAGATTTGCTATTGATCCTCCATCAACAAATACACCGCCACCAAACTTCGAATCATAATATGTTTCATCTATTTGGGTAGGAGATTTTTTCCAGCCTATTTTTCCTAGCATCCAATTTACTAAAAAATATTCTATGCTTGCAGAAGCTGGCCCCATTTCATAAACGTTAGCCACATTATTTGTGAAGCTATTTATAAAAGCTCCTAAAGCGCTTGAATAGTGAGGGGCTGCACATTGATGTCCGAGATATAATGGGTGGTGCAACCTAGTAGAATAAGAGAGATATTTTTTTAAAAAGGTGGATAGGTTTTCACCGGTTAATCCACCGCGAGAGGTGTAGCCTTCTAAATTTAAGGCTGAAATAATATCTTTCAACTTTTGTTGGTTAATTACCTGTTTTTTGTTAGAAACAGAATCATCATAAAATTTTTTTAAACCTTGAGCAACAATTTGAATATCAAAATCAAATGTCATGCGTTAGTCTCCTATAAATTGACAGAGCATTATTAATTGTTTAATTTAGTTGTAACATACAAATAAAAACTCTGGGGTGCAATTTTTCTGAACTTAAAATGAAATTCTTGAAAATCCGAAATTACTGAGAAGGGGGCAAAGTGTGTTTTCAAAAAGACGTGGACGCTATAAAGTGGAAAGTTCATTTCAAGTCGTCAAGAGATAAAGTTTTTAAAATGCTCATTACGGATGATGGAAGAGCAAAATTTTGGGCTGAGTCTGCGGTCGAAACAGATGGTCATGTAGATTTTATTTTTCCTAATGGAACGCAATGGAGAGGAAAAATATTGGAGAGAATTGAAAATTCGGTTTTTAGTGTCAAATATATTGGAGATAGTAAAGTTACTTTTTTTTGGAAGCTGATGACAATGGAACAGATCTCACGCTGATAAATGAAAACGTCTTATCAAAAGAAAGATGTGAAGTGATTGCTGGCTGGGTTTCTGTACTTTTATCTTTAAAAGCCGCTGTTGATTATGCTGTAGATTTAAGAAACCATAATTCAGATAGGACATGGGATGACAACTATGCGGGAAATTAATATTGTTGGCAATGATGAATTCATTCACGAACTTTATTTATGTATTTTTTAGACTACTTAAAATTTTTGGTCATTAATTTTTTTAGAAAGTTATGATATATAAAAATCAATAATCTAACAGTTGAAGTTTAAAATAAAGGAAAATTAGTAACCTTTAGAAGTCAATTGGATAAAAGGACTTCAATCGCTTTTTCAAGAACCAAATCCTTTCCATTTCTTAAACTTTCTGGGGTTGGTACACCTTGATATCAGGTTGAATACCAAATCCCTCAAATGATGATCCATCAGGGAAATATTCGCGCTTGGTTCCGATTGCAACTCCCATTCCATTTCCAAATGACTGAACAAATGGTTGACCCGTACTGCCAGCTGTGGCTCTCCCTACTAAAATCGCTCTTCCATTATCCTTAAATGGCATTATAAAATCTTCCGAAGCAGAATGACTCCCCTCATTCATCAATATTACTATTTTTCCCAGAAAAAGAGAATCACCTTTCTCAGGAAATGATGACCATTTTAAATGAGGTTTCAGAAATTCAGCATAATTGGGATCTGTTTTTGCATAGTAAGAATGGACAGCAATATGTAGTGGAGTTGATTCTGTCCACCAACGCCATTTTCTTTCCATTAATGCCCCAATTAATTTTAAAGGTGAACTACCACCACTATTATTTCTTACATCAATTACTAAGCTATGCGCATTCTTAAATTTGGATAGAAGTAATAATGCTTTCTTTTCAAAACGATTTTCACTCCATGCGGGTATTTTAATATATGCTATATTGTTTTCAATAATCCATCTCCCTGATGTCTTCATTGTTTTTTCTGGTGATTTGATTGTATTATCTTTACTGCGATTGATTTTAATCTGTTTTCCACTATTAAGCGTAATTTTGTATTTTACTGGAAAAAGAAAACGTTGCCAATAATCAAAAAGGCGATAACGGCGGTATCTCTCAGTTGACGCTGATATATATTTTTTATTTTTTTGATAAAAAAGCTCAATTGGAACATTATTTATAGCTGAAATGGTACTTCCAGGATGTAAATTGTCAATAGAACTTTGGTCAATTATCCATTGTCCACTTATATATCTAACTGAAAAGCCATGAAAGCCACCAACATCTTTAAGTAAATCAGTATCCCAAAATCCTGAATGGCTGTTATTAAGATCGGCAACAAATTTTAGTGAAGCCATAGAAAATTCTTTACGGGATTTAGCAGTCATTGCCTTATTCAAATATGATTGAAAGGCACTGTCTAAATCAAAATCTGGAATATTATCCCAATGAGCAAAGTTTTTCTTAATGGCAGAATAAATCCGACCAGCAAAATAAGCTCTATTTTCTATTGATAGAGTATCTTGAGATTTTGCTGTTTTATCAATTGATGGCTTTTGGACTTTATTGCTTGCAAAAAGTACTCCGGACGTTATAACCATAATAACTAACATATATTTCATTTGACGCAATGAGATATCTTTAAAAATCATATAATTTCTCCATAACATGAATAACTTAAAATAAAGTATTTTATTTTGATGTAATACTTTATTAGATTTAAATTTTTTTGACAATATATACCAATATGAGTAAGTTATTTGTAACTTGCAAATAAAATGAAAATAAAGCAAACCAAGAGAAAAATAATGAAAGACCAAGTTTCAGTTTTTCATGAGCAGATTGTTGAATTAATTAAAAAATATCAATTTCGTGATCGTGATCAGATTCTATCTTGTGGAATTTCTGTAAGCCAGTGCTATATACTAGAAACACTACATACTCATGGATCTTTAACAGTTGGAGTACTTGCAGAAAAGATGTATCTATCAATTAGTACAATAACTAGGGTAGTGGATCAGTTGGTTAAAAAGGGATATGTTATTCGAGAACAGGATACAAATGATGGGAGGGTTTATTTTAATAAAATGACAAAATCGGGTGAAGAAGTATATTTGAAATCTTGGGATAATATTTTTAAATCAGAAAAAGCAATTCTGGATAACTTTGATTCAGAACAAAAAGAATTGTTGATTGATTTTTTAAAAAAGCTCAATAAGTCTGTTTCTGAATGGCATAGTACATGTAAAGTATAAATAATATTTTTTTGAGGTGATATTTGTAATATACAAATAGATTGAGTCTTTTTAGTTCTTCAAACGTCTCTATGAATAAACTTTAACTCTATAATGAGTAACAGAGTTCTATATAATTTCAATAACCCAAAAGGATAAAAATGAAATACTGTGTAATTTTAATACTAAGTTTGTTTATAGGGTGTATAGAAAATACTAAACCTACAAATATTACATTAGGCTATGCCAAAGAATTAGCAAAAAAGACTCTTATAATTGATGGACACATTGATTTACCGTATAGGCTTAAAGAACATTATGAGGATGTTTCTAAAAAAACAATAAATGGGCATACAGATTATCCGCGCTTAATTGAGGGAGGTTTGGATGCACCTTTTATGTCAATCTATATTCCGGCTTCATATAAAGAAAAGGGTGGAGGTAAAGATTTGGCTGACAGTTTAATAGATATAGTTGAATCATTAGAATATAAGTGGCCGAAAAAATACAAAATAGCGCGATCTGTAAAAGATGTAATAACAAATTTTAAAACTGGAATAATTTCTCTGCCAATGGGTATGGAAAACGGAAGTGGGATTGATGGTAATCTAAAAAATCTGCAACATTTTTATGAAAGAGGTATACGGTATATTACTCTTACTCATTCAAAAAACAATCTAATTGGAGGTTCATCTTTCGATAAAAAAAGAAGTTCGGATGGCTTAACAGATTTTGGGGTAGATGTTGTAAGAGAAATGAACCGATTGGGTATAATGGTTGATATTTCCCATGTATCAGATTCCACTTTTTATGATGTCCTCAGAGTTAGTAAAACCCCACCCATAGCTTCTCACTCATCGTGTCGGCACTTTATACCAGGTTTAGAACGCAATATGAGCGATGATATGATAAAGTCGTTGGCTGAAAAAGGAGGGATTATTATGATTAATTTTGGATCATATTTTGTGAATTCAAAATTTCAAAAGTTATGGGATAAAGCAGATAAGATAGCTAAAGAGAATGACTATAACAACGAGAAGCGAGCAGATATACTCAAGAGAATGAAAAATGAAAGTAATTTAGAAATTTCAATTGATGAAGTTGTTGAGCACATTAAACATGTTGTTAATCTTGTTGGTGTTGATCATGTTGGTTTTGGTTCTGATTTTGATGGAGTTATTAATTTACCAAATGGTCTGACAGATGTTTCTATGTATCCGAATTTAATCTATAAATTATTAAAAAATGGGTTTACAGAATCAGACATTGAAAAAATATGTTCTGGTAATATTATTCGTGTTTGGAAAAAAGTAGAAGGCAATTCAAAGCAAATTAAAACGAGAAAGTTCTTACCAAAAGGGACAAAATTTTAAATAAGGCCATAATGACATTAACTAAAATAAAAACGAACAAAAGAATAGCCAAGCCATCAGATTTTGAAAACATTGCAGTTCTGTTAAAAAGTTCTAACCTAACAACAATTGGTGTGAAAGAAAATATTGAAAACTTTGTTATTTTAATTTATCAAAAACAGATTGTCGGAGTTGCCGGTTATGAAGTTTATGGTGACAAAGCATTACTGAGATCCGTTGCTGTTGAAAAAAGAGTTCAGGGAAATGGTTTTGCTAAATCATTGGTTAAAGAACTAATCTCAATCATTAATAAAGGAAGGTTATCAGATGTATATTTGTTAACAGAAACAGCACCAGATTTTTTTCGATCGTTTGGATTTAAAGAGGTTTCGAGGGATGTAGTTGATGAAGGTATAAAATCATCTGAAGAATTCCGATCTATTTGCCCTTCAACAGCAATTTGTATGAAAATGAGTATCAAAAAATAATTTTTTTATTTATACATTTGTAGGTTACAAATACAACTATGGAAAAACAGAACAAATCAATTTACACTTTAGCTGTTCATGCCGGTGAAAATCCTGAAAAACATTTGGGAGCAGTCAACACACCTCTATATAATTCATCAGTTTTCATTTTTCCAAATGCAGAAAGAGGAGCACAGATTCATGAGGGGGAGGTTGATGGTTATTTCTATGGCAGGATGGGAAATCCGACTCAATCTGCCATTGAGCAAGCAATGTGTGAGTTGGAGGGTGGTGAAGCCGCTCTGTCATTCGCATCTGGAATGTCAGCTATATCATCACTATTATTCTCAGTTTTAAAACCAAATGATCATATCATTATCCCAAAGTCAATTTATGCGACTACTCATCAATTGTTTAAGCAACTTCTTAATAAATATGGGATTTCAGTAACATTTATTGACGCAACAAATGCAGATAACTATCACAAAGCTTTAAACAAAAATACAAAAGCCTTTTATCTTGAAACCCCATCAAATCCGATTCTCAGCCTGATAGATATAAAAGCTGTTACTGATATCGCAAAGGCTAACAATATTTTGACAATTGCTGATAATACATTTGCAACACCTTTTAATCAAAATCCAATTGACCTTGGTGTCGATGTAGTTGCTCATAGTGCAACAAAGTTTTTAGGTGGGCATTCAGATTTAATGGCAGGAGTTTTAGTTGGTTCTCAAAAAATAATAAATAACATTAGGTGGAATACAAGTAAAATACTTGGTGGAACTATTTCCCCTCACAGTGCCTCTTTATTATTACGAGGATTAAAAACATTTGCTCTAAGGATGGAACGGCATAATTCAAATGCATTAACAATAGCATCTTTCCTCTATTCGCATCCCAAAATTAAAAAAGTTTATTATCCTGGACTACCTTCAAATGCTCAAAATCAATTGGCAAAGAAACAGATGTATGGTTATGGGGGAATTGTTTCTTTTGATGTTGGTGGAGTTGAAGCAGGACGAAGGTTAATTAATAACCTTGAATTATGTTCGCTTGCAGTTTCATTAGGCGATGTGGCAACCCTAATTCAACATTCTGCCTCAATGACTCATGCTAGTGTTTCTGAAGATGAAAGAAATAAATCTGGAATTACAGATGGATTAATTAGGTTATCAGTTGGCATTGAAAATGTTAATGATATAAAAGAAGATCTGAATTTTGGTTTATCTTTTATTTAATTGAAATTTAGTAATAAAAAATGTTTGAGTTTTTTTACATATTTACTTGTGTACTACAAATAAATGTAAATAAAATCTACTAATAGTTGGAGAAAAAATTATGGTAAATATAATCAAACTGTGTTTTGTTTTAATATTTTTTACTGAGGGTTACGGAGAAAATACTGAGCTTGAAAAAGAAGTATGGAATACGGTGCGTTCTTATAATGAAGCTTTTCAGAAAGGAAACTTTGAAGAATATCTAAGTTACTGGCACGTTGACTATATAAACATAGGAAATGTAGCTAAAATACGAACTCTAATTAAGAATAACAATATTGTTGACCTTAAAATACGGCCTATAAAAACTAAGATAATTAATGATGGTGAAGCAGCAGCTTTAATTTATGAATTGACATATAATATAATAAATGGACCTAAAAATAAAGAAACCAAAAGTTCTATTAAAAGAAATGCTTTGATTAATGAAGATGGAAAATGGTTGATTGTAAATGATAGTGAAACAAACGATTTTAAAAAATCTCCTGAAAGCCAAATAAATAATGGTGATACAAAGTGTTGTGTTAATAATTCTGTGTGTTGTGATCTTCCTTAAAAAAGACAGGGCAACTTGTATTTAACAATAACAACTATATTATATTGGAGTAAAAATGGAAAATTTTTTTAAATATTCCTTTACAACATACTTTTTTTTATTTGTATTTCAACTTCAACTTTTTGCACAACTAACTTCAAGTCCAACAAACCCAAAGGATGCAAAAATCGTTTATGACGATGTTAAAAATTTTATTGACGCTTTTAAATTGCTTAAGTCCAATTCAGATACTGTTCAAATTTTACAGGAAAATTACATTGAAAAAGGTACACCTGGGTTAAAGATTTTTATAGAAAAATATGGATTAACTGCACAAAAATTAGCAAAAAAAATAAAAGAGTACCCGGAGGATTATGCGGCAGTTGGCGTGAAAATGAAATGGCTTCAATCAAGAGAAGCTGACATACGTTTGTATTTTAAAAAATTGAAAATTTTTATTCCGAATGCTGTCTATCCACCCACATATTATCTAATAGGACGTAGAAGAGGTGTAGGCTCTGGGTCAATTGAAGGGCAGCTAATTTCAATAGAAAAAAAAGCAGTTGATACAGTTGATGTTGGAATCGAAGGTCATATAATTCACGAACTAACACATCTTAATCAGTTACATGCCATAGGATCTTTGGATAAATATTTAGCTATTTATAATAAAGAAAAAAGTCTTTTGGCGATTAGTATCCGTGAAGGAGTTGCAGATTTTTTCGCTGAATTGGTAACAGGTGAAGGTAAAACGGAAGCACGCAACTATTTAGCTAAGCATGAAATGCAAATATGGAAAAGATTTGAAGCTGATATGTATGAAAGAGATACAAAAGATTGGATTTGGAGTAAACCTAAATATTTAGAACAACCACAAGACCTGGGATACGTTATTGGTGCAAAAATTGTAGAATATTATTATAAACACTCAACTGATCTTGATGAGGCTGTAAAAATAATTCTATCAATTACTGATTATCGAGAGTTCTTAGAAAAGAGTCAATATTATAAAAAGTTTCTTAAATAAAGATTATTATGACTGTTCTACCTACTTAGGTTCAATTTTGAAAACATCAAAAAAAGGAACTGAAAAAAGGTATGTTTAAAAATGTGATTCTTTACGCAGATGATGATCCAGTTTCATGTTTTATTGTTGAAAAAGTTTTAGAGAAATCTGGATATAAGATAATTAGAGCTATAAATGGACTCGAAGCAATTCAAAAATTCGAATTATTTGAAAATGAAATTGATTTGATTCTTATGGATATGCAAATGCCCGTAGTAGATGGTTATAAAGCGACAAAGCAGATAAGAAAAAAGAATTCAGCTGTACCCATTATTGCATTAACTGCATTTGCTTTATCAGGGGACAGAGAAAAATGTATTGAATGTGGCTGTACTGATTATTTATCAAAACCTTTTAATAATGATCAGTTAATTAAAATTGTAAATCACCATTTAGGAAAACTGCACGCCTAAAGAATGGAGAGAGAATGTCAGAAGAAAATAAAACAAAAATATCAAGAAGGAAAATGTTGAAAGCCACTGGTGTTGCTTTAGTTGCAACAACGAGCGGTCTTACTGGATTAGCAAGCCAGAGTTGTTCGATAGATCAACCGAAAAAAAGGTTGGCAATGGTGATGGATTTGGAAAAGTGTATAGGATGTAATGCCTGTTCAGTTGCATGCAAAGCTGAAAATGGAGTGGCATTAGGGGGATTCCGGACAAAAGTCTTAGAAAAAGAAACAGGCGAATATCCAAATACAAAACGTTTTTTTTTACCTATGATGTGCAATCATTGCAAAGATGCACCCTGTATACCTGCATGTCCTAATGATGCAATAAGTCAACTAAAAAATGGTATAGTAGATATTGATAAAGAAAAGTGTCAAGGATTTCAACTATGTATCAAAGCTTGCCCATACGGAGCTATTTACATAAATCCTGATGAAAGCCCAAATGTAGATATGGCTAACTACCCATCAAGGGCATTTGCAAAAGCAGATAAGTGTAATTTCTGCAAACCAAGGGTTGATGAAGGGTTAGAACCTGCATGTTCAGATACATGTCCTACAGGAGCTCGGATTTTTGGGGATATGTCAGATGAGAAAAGCGAAGTTTATAATATAGTTAAAAATGAGCATCTTTCAGGCTTGCTTGAAAAAGAAGGGACTGGGCCACAAGTATTTTACAGAGGTGGTAATAAAGAAGTGTTCGACGTTAAAAAAAGTATAAACAAAATGAAAGGATAATTAAGGAGGGGAATGAGAATAGAAATTGTCCCATATAAACCAAAATATTATAAAATTTTTAATGAGCTTAACAAAGAGTGGATAAACGCATACTTCAGAATGGAAGCGGCTGATTTAACTACATTAAACAATCCTACTAAATATATAATAGACAAAGGTGGCTTTATTTTTATTGCACTGTTTGACGATCAGCCAGTAGGAGTGGTTGCTATGTTAAAAATGAACGATCCATTATATGATTTTGAATTAGCAAAGATGGCTGTTTCTCAGAATTTTCAAGGAAAGGGAATTGGGTACCAATTAGGTGAAGCTGTTATTAGAAAAGCTAAAATGGTAGGAGCGAGAAATGTTTATTTAGAGAGTAATACCAAGTTAAAGCCAGCCATTGCATTATATAAAAAGCTAGGATTTAAGAAGATTGCTCAACATGAAACTCCTTACGAGAGATGCAATATTCAAATGGGTATAGAATTATTTTAACAACAAATGCATAGGTCATTTTAAGAAAGTCTTGAAGCGTTTTAAAGCAAAAAGAGAATAAATATTACAAAGGTTAATCATGGATCGTAGAAAATTTGTAAAAATTGCAACAATTGGGTCAGCTGTAATCTTTCAGAACAAGAAATCATTTGCCCAAGAATCGAACAAATCAATGAAAGACGAAAACCGTGCCTCCAGTCTAAGTGGGGAAAGAGAAGCAATACCTTCTGCCTGCTGGCAATGTGTATCCCGGTGTGCGATTGTTGGGTATGTTGATAATGATAGATTAGTAAAAATCGAAGGAAATCCAAATTCTTTAAGAAACGAAGGGAAGATTTGCGCAAAAGGGCAAGCGGGTATAAATACAGTTTATAATCCCGACAGAATAACTTATCCTCTGAAAAGAATTGGAAAACGTGGTAGTGGTAAATGGGAAAAAATATCATGGGATGAAGCATTGAACCTGCTTATTAATGGAGGCAATATTGAAGGAACAAAGGTGAAAGGTCTTAAAACATTGAAGGATCAGGGTACACCCGAAAAATTTTTATTCCACTATGGTCGAATGGTTGGCTCAGATTATCTAATAAATGTGAACTACTTTTTAAAAGCATACGGTACAGCATCTATTGGGAATCACGATTCAATTTGCCTTAATGCTGGTGCGATAGCCTATATGTTATCTGGAGATGTTAGTGCAAGCGAACAATTTGATGATGCAAAAATCATCTTAAATTTTGGAAGGAGTTTGATTGATGCTGGGCTTGATCATGTACCATTTATTCGTAGAATTACCAAGATGAAAGAGAAAGGAGCAAAGCTAATTACATTTGATGTTCGACTCTCAAACACAGCTGCAAAATCTGATGAGTGGGTGCCCGTAAAACCAGGTACTGATTTAGCAATAGTATTAGCAATGTGCCATGTATTGTTAAAAGAAAATTTATATAACAAGTCTGAAATTGAAGAAGCAAGTAATGTCTCAGTTAAAGAATTAAAAAATCATTTGGAAGAGAATACTCCTGAATGGGCGGAGAAAATATCAGGTGTTCCAGCTGAGAAAATTAAAGAGATTGCGATTGAGTATGGAAAAGCAGAACAGGGAATCTGCACGGCTTTCAGAGGAACCTTTATGCACTACAATGGTGTTCAGGCTCAAAGGGCAATATTTATGCTTGATGTAATTGCGGGTAACTTAGGCCCTAAAAAAAGGATTGAACCAAGACCTAAATGGAACTATTCATTTCCAATTCCACAAAAGAAAAATAAACGACTAAATTTATTTATTGGGGAAAATGATCCTTATGCAATTCCTGATGGAGATGTTTCACATCAAATAGTTCATTGTATTAATAAAAATCAAGATAATCCTGAGATATATATGGTTTACTGCCACAACCCTGTTTATTCCAATGGAAATTGCGATGAGAATATTCGTGTTTATAGCGACACGGAAAAAATTCCTTTTTTAGTTTCTGTCGATGTGGCCTTAAGCGAAACGACAGAGCTTGCAGATTTAGTTTTGCCTGATGCAACTTATCTGGAACGATGGACTTTGGAAGGGAAACAAACTCCTGATGGAATACCTGAGTATTATATCCGCCAACCATTAAGTGAACCTATAGGAGAATCCAGAAACTTTGTCGATGTGGCCTGTGAAATTGGTGATAAATTAGGTTTAGGCTTAGGTTTTTCTTCTTCAGAAGAATTTGTAGAAGCAACATGCAATAATACTTCCGGAATTAAGGAAGTCGGCGGTTTTGATTACATGAAAAAACATGGTATTTGGCATGATTATAAGGCCAAAGTTTCAACTGAAAAACGGTCTAAAATACAATTAAAATCAAAGAGGCTTGAAAATGAAGGTTTTTCTTCAATTCCTGGTTGGATGCCAATACCTGAGCATAAAAAAATGAATTCAGAAGAATTAGTTTTAACAACATTTAAGGTCAATGTTCAAACACACTCCAGGACTCAAAACTGTAAATGGCTAACTGAATTATACCATGAAAATCCAGCCTGGATTAATACAAAAACTGCGAAAGAAAAAGGAATTGAAAATGGCGATTGGATCAAAATTAAATCGAGTATTGGAGAAATGATTACAAAAGCTAAAGTTACGCAAGGAATTCACCCACAAGCTATTGCTATCTCAAATCATGCGGGGCATTGGGCTTGGGGAAAATATGCTTCAGGAAAAGGATCTTTTGTTTTTAAATCTGAAATGGATGTAGAAAATAAATGGTGGAAAGAAAAGGGTTCACATGTAAACAAAATTATTCCCAATGTCGGCGATCCAATAGCAGGTTCAATGTGTTGGAATGATACCGTTGTAAATGTTTCTAAAATATAAAATGGGTCGGTGATAAATAATAGTGAAGGAGTAGTTTAATGAAACAATCAATTGTACATGTAGCTTTAGTTGTTAGAGACTATGATGAAGCCATAGAGTTTTATACTAAAAAGCTCCATTTTACTTTAATCGAAGATATTTATCAACAAGAGCAAGACAAGCGCTGGGTGGTTGTTTCTCCTCCTGGGTCGATTGGTACAACACTGTTATTAGCCAGAGCCTCAAAACCTGAACAGGAACCTTTTATTGGTAAGCAGTCTGGAGGTAGGGTTTTTCTATTTCTCAATACTGATGATTTTTGGAGGGATTACAACGAAATGATCTCTATCGGGATTGAATTTGTAAGAGATCCTAAAAAGGAATCATATGGTATGGTAGCAGTTTTTAAGGATTTGTATGGAAATTTATGGGATTTACTTGAACTGAACAAAGATCATCCTATTTCAAAACGAATGACGTAAAACCAATTTCCTGATGACATTTTTACGCTGTTAGGAATATTGGCTAATTCAAGGGTTATTCTTTCTCACCAAAAAAAGTCAAAGAAATATTGAGACTGATATATATGGTGTTTGGAGATAGACATCTTGGAAATTACAATATGTGTTTACTAATTCAAAACAATTGCAGAAGAATTTGTATAGAAATCTTAACCCTATGACAAATATTACTGAACTAAAAATCGGGAAAAAAATAGGAATTTGTGCCCACAGTTACGAGGGTGGGGCATTGTGTTTCCTAACAGCTTGTAGAGAAGGAGCGAAACGCTTGGGACCTCATATGCATCCTAACATTATATTAAGTGCAATACCAATGGGAATTAGTATGCCAAGTTGGGAGTCGGGTAATCATGATGAAATCTCCAGACATTTATTTAACGGAGTTGACCAAATTGCAAAGGGGGGAGCAGATTTTTTTATATGCCCAGATAATACTGGCCACATTGTACTTGAAAAAATTATAGACGAACTCCCAATCCCAGGGCTTCATATTGCTGATGTTGTTTGCCAGGAGATTACCGCTAATGAATGGGAAAGGATCGGTCTGTTGGGTACTAAGTGGACAATGACCGGATCTGTATATAAAAATGCTCTCAATGCAAGAAACTTAATAAGGATGATTCCTAATGAAACAAATAGATCTAAAATTGATGATGTAATATTTAAAGAACTTTGTCAAGGAATATTTAAGAAAGAGACAATAGAACTGTTTCTGGACTCAATAGAAGAATTAAAACAACATGGTGCACAATGTGTAATTCTCGGATGCACAGAAATTCCATTGATAATAAATTCTGAGAATTCCTCGCTTCCAATATTAGATACAACGAGACTACTGGCTAAATATGCTGTAAAACTTGCTTTATCTGAAAAAAAATTTCCTTCAGAGGGGTGGATTAAAGTACAATTGAATAGCACTCTATGAACCAACACAAAAGAACTAAAACAGATTTTAAAATAGCAGAAATAAGACCAGAAGACAGTACTTTTATTGAATCATTTATAGCCGATAGCTGGGGATCAACTATGAGTGTTTCAAGGGGAAGAATTTTCGATACTGTAGCTTTACCAGGATTTATTTATATAAAAAATAAAAGAGTAATTGGATTAGTTACTTATAATATTGAAAAGGATAATTGCGAAATTGTAACGCTTAACAGTCTTCAAAACAACCGAGGACTAGCAACCCAATTAATAATGAAAGTTATTGAAAAAGCAAAAGAAAATGATTGCAAAAGAGTTTGGTTGATAACTACAAATGACAATACTTATGCTATACGTTTTTATCAGAAAAGAGGATTTGAATGGGTTGGATTCTATAAGGATTCAATGAACGAATCCAGAAATCTTAAGCCAGAAATACCAGAGTTTGGTGTCGACAGGATTCCAATAAAACATGAAATTGAATTTGAATTAAGATTTTAATTTGAGGTAACTCTTATATAATCAATGAGAACGGAAACGTTATAAAAAGGTTTCTTGCTAACTAATATAAAAAAACATTGTCTAATAATTATAAAAGAGTCAGTGATTGGCTTAAATTAAAACATTAGATACGCGGGTGAATTATGCAAAGCTTAACATTATTAATTTCAGCAATATTTTCTATAATCAGTTCTATATCCTGCATAGAAAAAAAGGCAATATCAGAAGAACCCTTTGATTTCAACCAGGTTTATACATTGGGACTTCATGGCAATATGAGTGCCGCACTTAATTTCTTGGATTCGATACCCAATGGAGAATTAACAGATTCCCAAATAATTGCAAAAGAGAAATACATTGAACGATTTAGAGAGCAAAATGAAAAATACGTTTACGATACTAAAGATTCACTTGCTATAAATGTTGTTGAAATGTTCCATTCCTATTGGAAAATAGTATTGCTTGATGATAGTTATCTTGGGAAAGCAGATGCTGAACTTGAAAACGACTTAGCAGATTTGTTATGGAAGAATAAATATCTCAATAATCAAATTTCAAAAGACAGTTTAAGTAAAAACTTATATGTTCATCTAAATGAATTTTTAAGATCAAAAGGCTTTTATTCAAATGCAATGGGTAAGACTGGAAAATTTTATGATTTGTTTTTATGGGCAAACGAAACAGAGAAAAGATATGATATTAAGTTACCAGAAAAAAATACAAAAGTGAAAGTTATTTTTCTGGAGGATTTTATATCAAATGGATGGTCTTATTATGCAACTTTTGGGGTTGCTTTTACAGGGGGATGGGCGACAAAAGATGCATTATTCTGTGTAAAAAAAGCTTGGGATGTTTCAAGTGAAAATTTTAAGGTAAGCTACTTAACACATGAAGCACAACATTTTGAAGATAATATTTCTTTTCCTTTACTTAGTCAAGCAGATCTAGAATATAGAGCAAAATTAACAGAGTTGAGTACTGCTAAGAAAACTATATACGAAATAATTGAAAACTTTATAAAACGCGCTAAAAATAATAGAGAAAATGCCCATGCCTTTGCAAATTATTGTGTAATACGTGATCTATCAAAAAAACTATTAAATCGTGATTCACTTACAGATATGGATCAATGGAAAAATATATCTTACACAAAAATCAATAAAGCAAGTAAAAGTTTACTCATAAACAATGCAATCAGTTTAAAAAATGCAGGTACCGAAATAGTTACAGAATTTATAAAATGAAAATAGTAACAATAAGACACAAGTTTAATAGAATATTTTTCCTCTTTTGTTGATCCTGAAGGAAATTGTGTTTCTATTTGGGTTAGGCAATGATAAGCATTAAACAGTTTGACCAAAAAAAGGTATACTATGGAATTTCAGATTGAAAAAGGGATTGAAATATTGCACAACACACCAAATGTAGTAAAAGCATTATTAAGTAACCTGTCTGAGGATTGGATAAAAATGAATGAAGGGGAACATACTTGGTCTCCGTTTCAAATTGTCGGACATTTTATTCATACGGAAAAAGCCCATTGGATATCCAGGGTAAGAATTATATTAGCTGGTGATGAAGAAGTTTCTTTCAAACTATTTAGTGGCTTAAATCAATTTTTAAACAGCGAAGGAAAATCTATTTCGGAGTTAATGGCCGAATTTACTGAATTAAGAAATGAAAATATCAGAGAATTGAAATCATATAATATTAATTCAAATAATTTATTATTTAAAGCCACCCATCCTGAATTTGGGAAGGTGACATTAAAACAAGTATTGTCTGCATGGATTGCTCATGATTTAAACCATACAAAACAAATCGCAAGAGTTATGGCAAGTCAATATAAACCAGAAATGGGGCCATGGGAGAAATATATAAAAATAAAATAGTTTTTCAGTTACTTAAAAATATCCGTTATATCATTACTGCAGGCCAAAACAAGTTCCGTTTTCAGCCTATTTTTTGTAGGTTAGTTTTATCTAACTTACAATTACTCTTGACCATGTTGTGGCAGTCTAATTTCCATTCGCTGTTTACCAAGTTAGCGGTTTAATAATTTCTATAATTGGAGGATTTACTATGCTAAACTCGTTAAAAACTTTGTTTATGTTCATATTTGTTGTTTTATTCTTAACTGGGCAAGCGCATAAAAATTCTGACATCATTCTATTGAATTCAACCGAAAACCTTACATTGCTAAATGTTAAAGCGGAAGCGGTTACATTTAAAGGCAAAAAAGGATTACGAGTTGAAAAGGTTACCAATATTGATGAAAGCAAGAATTCAGGAACGTTGGTTTTGATTGAAAACAGCGATTTCAGAAATGGAACCATTGAATTAGAACTGTCTGGTGAGCCTGCTCCCGGTACCGGAAAAAGAGCGAAAGGATTTGTAGGAGTGGCGTTTCGTATTGATAATACAGATCACAACAATTATGAATGCATCTATCTTCGCCCGGTAAATGGTCGTGCGGAAAATCAATTACAGCGGAATCACTCTGTCCAGTATATTTCCCATCCTGAATTTCCCTGGCAACGACTACGGAAGGAACAGCCAGGTGTCTATGAAACGTATGTCGATTTGGTGCCTGGTGAGTGGATAAAGTTCAAAATCGTAGTTTCTGGAAAAAGCGCTCGATTGTATGTTCATGGTAATTCACAACCAACTCTGATCGTACATGATTTAAAACATGGCGAGAGACAAGGACTCATTGGGTTGTGGTTGTACAGATCAACAATTGCCCACTATAGGAATTTGAAAGTAATAGTCTCAGATGAGTAAATGTGCTTATTTCAATACTGTAGTAAATGAAATTGATGATGATAAGGAAATGATACCCAAGACAGATAATAGTTGGCCTTTAATAAGATAGTTTTTCGATATGTATTTGCTTGCAATATATATGATGAACATTTGAGTCCTTAACCTTATCAAAAAGATATGAAATTGAGTTTTGCTCACTATTATAACAGTTTCCTGAAAGATAATATTAAATAAGATTACTATGACTGCTTTTCTCTGTATTTTGTACCTATTCGGAACTTCCAAATGTGGATTATGTATTGATGATCAGGTCACTAAAACTAAAAACCACAGGCAAAGCTCAAGGAATTAGTAAATTACTTAAAATCAAATTGGAATGAACCTTATAACTATGTGATTAGAAAGTTTAAAAACTACGACTACGTACTTATTGAGGAATACCATAGGATAAAACATGATGTTGATTTAATTCTAAAATTAATTCTGAGACTATATGAAAATAATATCTATAATATTGCGATTGAGTTTGGCGATTTTAGAGACCAAGATCTAGTAGATTCATTACTCGCTTTACCATACTTTGATCGAAATTTAGCAAGAGAAATAATGTTCAGGTGCAGTCCTGATTGGGGCTTTAAAGAATAAATCGATATCAACAAAGTCGCTAGGCAAGTGAACCATTCTGTGACATCAAGAAAGAAGAAAAAGTTTAGAGTTATTAATTTTGGGACTCACTATGATCCCTGCAAGAAGGTGGGAGTTGGAGCGATATTAATCCTGATGTTTTTATGGCAGATGTATTTTTTAAAGAATTAGTGTAAAAACGAAAAAGCACTTATTTATTCTGGCAATCGTCATGTTTTTACTAGGTACCATCAACCATATTTGATTTTAAAAAAGATAGTTTAATTAGCTATACTACAAACAGGATGGGAAACATTATTTAGGACTCATTATCTGAAAAACATTTAACATTTATTTACATTCCGTATGCGAAGTGGCAAAGAAAGAATGGCATTTTGCTTCTCATGCTGGTCATGAATTTGATACTTATGATGAAGAAGATGCTTTTTGCAGTTTTGCTTCATAAATGTTGAAAAAGCTGAAGAGCAAGTGATCCTCAAACCTGGAGACTTGTTGATTTTAAATAACATCAGTACAATTCATGCAAGACTTGGTAAACGGAAAACTGGTGAGCTTTATCAATTAATTGCAGGTATCTCTGATGTACTAGTAAAAAAAAGCAGTATTGTGAAGCATTGGTTAGTTGAACAATTAAGCAGCTAAGATAATAAAATAGAATAGAGTTAAGGTATATTAATATGAATAAGGTAAAAATTAATCTCTCGCGTATCCACTATTTTATAATTCAATATATGGTCAATAATGGATTTGCTCCAAGAATATCAGAAATCGCTAGTCATTTTCAGATTCCAGAGGAGCGAACCATTTTAGAGCTTCAAGCACTTCAAGACTATCATGGTGTCGTATTGCATCCATACACATCAGAGGTTTGGGTTATACATCCATTTTCAAATGCACCTACGAATTGTTATCTAAAGTCAGAAAGAGGGTCGTGGTGGTCGAGCTGTATCTGGTGTGCATTAGGCGCTGCTGCATTAATAAAAGAAGACCTATCCATTTCTACAACAATTGGTGCTGAGTCAAAAAAAGTAGTTATTGAAATTAAAAAAGGTAAAATCTTAAATCCTAATCTATATGTTCATTTTCCTATACCTATGAAAAATGCTTGGGACAATGTAGTATATACATGTAGTACAATGTTACTATTTGAGAAAAAAGATCAAATTAAAGATTGGTCGCAGAGGCACAACATTCCAATAGGTGATATTCAACCTATTAACTTAATATGGGAATTTTCAAAAAAATGGTATAGGAATCATTTAAATAGTGATTGGAAAAAATGGACGGTTGAAGAAGCGAGGAAGATATTCAGAGAATTTGGGCTAAAACATAAGATTTGGGATTTGGAAAATTCATCAGAAAGATTTTAATAAAATAGGATCTAAAAAATATTCTTTTTAAAACTCACAACTGTGAGAATAGGTAATGTGTTTGCTGTGTCAGAGATAGTGCTAAAACAATAGATGGTTCAGTCCTTGCACTATGAAATGTATATTAACAATCGAAACGTTGATTCACCATTATCACAAATGTCATTGGCAAGCTGGTGGATAATTAGAAGATATAATCAAAACCCGTGATTTTCTCAAAGACATCAAAATTTGGAACGAAATTGCTAAATCTCATTGGTGAATTTTCAAAGAAATCATGAAAAAAGGTTATATTCTGCTTAATTAGTATTTAGGTTTTATAAATTCAGTTTCGTGTTTCTTTTTGCCGGATAAAATTATTCCGTATACACTTACAAATACAATTATGAGAGTTACAACTTGATAACTTTTTATAGTCTCATGTAAAAATATAATTGCTAAAATAAGTGTAATTGCTGGCCATGGAGTAATAATTGAACTAGCCACAGAGACATCAACTTGCCTCACAGCATAAAACCAAACTATAAGTTCAATATAGTACACAAATCCCATAGCAGCTGCATATATTTGAAACTCATAATTTCCTATTAAATCAATTGCTTGATTTAGGCCACTAATTGATATAGATATAGTAAAGATTACGATAACCGAAATTAGAACCCTAAAAAAGGTTACTTGAACTGGAGTGATTGGTGTTTTGTCTAAGACTTCTTTTATTATAACATGTGCCACACTCCATATTAATGGAACACTGAAAGCAAAGATAAACCAAAATGATAAACCTGCAATTTGCCAAGTTCCATTAGTGCCTAGAAAATATAGTCCAACTATTAACAAAAATGTGAAGAACAATTCTGACTTGTTCTTCTTTCTATTGAGAAATACCGTTTCCCATAAAATTGCAAAAAGAGGATAAGCCTGAATAGCAATCGAGGCGCTGACAGTGCCTGCTTTCTCCATGGAGAGCACATATGAAAAAGTTGAAATGCCAAACATAGCACCTGTTGCAAGTATTATTAAAACAGTCTTTTTCTTTCGTCCACTAGACAATTTTGCATCAAAAATCCCACGATTTGAAGATTTGTACTCAATAAGTAAAACAGGTGTTGAAAAAATAAATTGCCAGATAGACAAATAGAGCGCAAAGTTCAAGGCGCTAATTTCCATAGGCCTGCTGTTTGAAATAACAGGCATTATCCCTAGTAGCATTAAAGAAATAAATGATAGTGCAATCCCAGTTTTAATATTGCTTTTCACTGTGTTCGATCCCTTTTTAAGCTTTTGCAAATAATACAATGTCTGTTGTTCTCATGACGCTACTTGCAAAACGATTCATAACAGCTCAGAATTTTTATTTTTAATAATTGCTTTGCTTTATCAACTGTTGCTGCATATTCAAGCATTACTCCACCCAAGACAAAAGAAACTACAGTTGCAATTATTGCAACATCTTATTTAGTACCTGGAAATAAGTTTAGCTTTTAGATCCCAGTCGAACACCAATTATGATTGAAAAATATTTATTTAGGTTTCTTCCAACATTTGTACAATTAGATGACTAACTCTTTATGCCAAAGTTCTGTTTATAAAAAAAGAAATTGGCCTTTTTAAGCCATGTTTCTAATTCGTTCAATATATTTGTAATATACAAATAATATATATAGATTCATTTCTTTAATCAACAAAAAATAGCAGATCATCGTTATGGAATTAAAAAAGAAACTGAAAATCATTTTAGCGTACTTTGCCATATACTTTATCTGGGGCTCAACATTTTTAGCAATTCGCTACGCAATTGATAGTATTCCACCATTTATAATGGTTGGATTTCGCACAATTATTGCCGGGGCAATTCTTTTCATTTTCTCCATATTTAAGAATAAACAGTATCCATCATTAATAGATTGGAAAAAGGCAACAATTTCAGGTTTTATCTTAATTGTTTTTGGATATGGTGGATTAACCTGGGCACAGCAATTTGTACCTTCTGGGTATGCATCTTTACTCGAGGCAACATTATCAATTTGGTTGTTTTTGCTTTACTGGATATATGGAAAAAAGTATTCTCCATCACCAAAAGATATAATAGGAATTATGGCTGGTTTTATAGGGGTGGTGTTACTACTGGAAATTGACGGTGAATTAATTACTCTAACTAAGGGAAACTCATTTTTGGTTTTTTTGAGCTCATTTGCATTGTTAATTTCTGCCTTTTCATGGGCTTCCGGTTCTTTTTTATCACATAAAATAAAAAGTATTCCACTAATGATGTTAATTGGAATGCAACTCTTAACTGGTGGATTTTTTATGCTTCTAATTGCCACGCTTGTAGGGGAGTGGGTATTTTTTTCACCAAAGGATGTTTCAATATTGTCACTTGTTTCTCTTCTTTATTTAATATTTTTTGGGACAATAATTGCATTTGGTTCTTATAGCTGGCTTTTACGGGTGAGCTCACCAGTAAAAGTGGGTTCATACGCTTTTTTTAATCCGCTTGTTGCTGTTTTTCTAGGATGGTTGCTTGCTAATGAGCAAATTACAAGACAAATGATTATTGGTGCTTTGGCAATTTTAGTTTCTGTTTTAATATTGAATTTTTCGCAAACAAATAAATTAGATGTTGAGAAAAGGACATATAACTAATGCTACATATTGAAAAAGCAAAGAAAGAGTCTCTGGAAGAAATGTGTAATGTCATTAAATCATCCATTGTTAACCTATGTAGTGAAGATCATAAAAACCAACAAGAACACCTAGACAATTGGTTATCAGCAAGATCAGAAAAAAAAATGAATGACCTATTATTTGATAAAGAGTCACAAGCTTTTGTTTGTATAAAAAGGGGCAAATTGTTGGAGTATCTCATATAAAAAATAACGGAGAGATTACACTCTGCTATGTACACCCTAAGAAATCTAGACTAGGTATTGGGAAGCTAATGTTACACGTGGCTGAAAAACAGGCAGAAGAATGGGGGATTTTCCAAGTGTGGGTAGTTAGGTCTGGAACTGCGAAGGATTTTTATATATCTCAAGGTTATAAACAATATGCAAAATCAATAACCTATTTGGGGATGCCTGGATTTCCGTTAAAAAAAGATTTATAGGCTTCAATATTATTAATACGAAGAAATCTAGAAAAAAATAATTAGGAATAAAGAACAATATCAACTTACTGAAACAAGTTTACATAATTACCCAATTATATACCGTCAGGAGAACGCCGAATTGTTTGTAAAATGAGGTGCTTATATAATTTGAATTATGCAAAGTGAGCTCTGAGAACGGTCTTGCGTTTATCCGGGAAACCAATAAACTAACTCAAGTAATTAAGTTTAGATTTGAAATTATCTCCAATAAAACAAGACTCATTTTTTTGAACCTTGTTTTTTTTCTATAAACAATGGACAGTCAATGCCATCGTTGAGCAGTGAACTTTTAAAACAAATGTAATTTGCCCAAGTAAAAGTTTCCGAATTTACAAATTCACCATATTCACAAGTCATGCATAGCTGAGATTCTGGCCACGGTTGTACTGAAACCAACATTTGTAAATGGTTTAAATCTATGTTTGTACCTTGTTCCATGACACCTCCTTTTGATTGTTAAAGAACGAACTCTGTATAAGTGTACCATATTCAATTAAGTTCTTTTGGAGGTGTTTTTTGCTAATAAACATGGTAATAAAAATTTGTTTTATCTAATATTCACATTTACACAAAGTCAATTAAGGCTTATAATCAGCATTTTCGACTATTTAATTTATTTTTATGTTTGCTGCACCATTTTTCGTTTTTATTTACACTATATATAAAAGGGGAGAAATTATCTAATATTAGATTCAATTTGATATTCTACTTGGTGTTTTAATAATTCTCGCTTTATTACTCTTAACAGACCTACGCTCCCACCTACCAAAAATCCAATTACTGATTAAGGAGACTTTATGAACTTTTTTAATCTAACTCGAATATCTTTGCTTTTATATGCAATTTTATTGTTGAGCTCTTGTAACACTATAAAAGATAGAAATCGGGAGTTCCCATTAACACTGGATCAAATACATGATATCAAACTTTATACTAAAAATATTAAATATATTGGAGAACCCACCCGTTTCGAAAATACTTTTAAAGATTCAGTATCAGGTTTAAGCCATACTTTTATTACTACGACTAAGATGTTTACATTTTCGATCTATACAGATGATAAAGGTAATCCAATTAAGCCTTCAGATTCAACATCTGTAAGCGCAAGGCTAAAACCCATTCGTGTATGGGGAGCAGTGAGCTGCACAGCTGGTTCATGCCTAAAAATATCTACTTCAACTAGTTGTGATCCATGTGAAGAAAAGGAGCTAACATGTGAAGACAATTGTGATCCATTAGGTGGGTGTAATCAATGGACAAATTGCTCGACATCAGGTTTTGGGTTATCAAACGGACGAATTAGGGTTTAATATGTTTAATGACTGGTTATATAGTCTTTGATTGCTAAAAAATGGATTAAAAGAGTATTGATTTGGGTGATCAAAAATCATCCACAACTATAACCTAATAACTCAATTTCTAAACCAATTGTATAGACAAATACATTGCTTTTTCTGAATACATCAGGTAATAATATTCGTTGTTAATTGAATCCGTATAATAAAAAAGTTTTTGAATTAAGAAATTTACCATAATCACAACCTGTACGTTATTGTGATTTCGGCAATTACAAACATTTTCTTTATTTTGTGAATTATAATAGAAGGAGTAATGAACAAACAAAAAATTGATCCATTTTTTTTAGGACTTGGAAAAGCGTTGGGAGTACCTCCAGATAAAATTGGACTGAAACATTCTAAGTTCCCTGGAGAGATTACCTGTATTGGGCCGAAGCCAAAATTGAAGAAAGAATTCCCAGAGCTACCGTATGAGTTTGAATACTGCTTTACTTGGGTAATCAAAATTGCTCCTCCACACTTTTTATGTAATGCATGGCGAGAGGAATATGACGATTTGAAACAACAATTGCCTGCTTTAATAAATTCTGAACAATGGGAAGAAGTACAAATTATTGTGGAAAAGCTAAAATCTTTAAGAATAGCTTTGGATGGATGTCGAGTGAGGGAACGTGTCATTACATATTGTATTTTCCCTGTTTAGAGAAAAAGTGTTAAAGTTCTCCCTTTTTAAATCTTGTTGAATAGAAATTTCAGTACAGAATATATGAGATGCTAAATCAGAAACTATTGAATTGGGGACTAAACTGCAAAATACATCAAAATTCTCTTGTACCATTTTGAGGAGAAAATATGGATTTTCTAAATATTTTAATAGACCTGTTGTTTTTATCTGGAACAATACCAATTGAGTATAAATATAGTGATCCTGTTTTTTCCCTTGGTTCTGGATTTATGGGTATGTTGGTGATCTCCTTGGATTGGATAGCATATATGACTTTAGGAAAGTCATTTTTCTCATTAACACATGGAGGATTAAAATCCGTAAGATTAATTATTTTATGGGTTGTTGGAGGCGTAATTACAGGATATTTCGGAACTGTCGCTGCAATATTTCAGCTCAACCGTTTTGGTTGTTTAGCAGCTGGCATTACTGGGCCATTAATTTTACCTCAACTCCGCAGGTTATTTAGTCAGTCTGAAGAAATCCAGGAGGCGACAGAGGAAAATGAGGAGGATGAATAATGGAATTTAATGAAATCTTTTTTGGAGAACGTGATTTTTATACAGAACAGAATATTTGTAAATATATTCGATACTCAAAGAAATTTTCATCTGAAAATGAATTAGATTTTACAAAAGGATTATTATTTTTCAGTTCATCTTTGCAGCGAACATGGTTAGTTGTATCAAATGAAAGGTTATATTGCATATTGGATGATAAACGAGTTGAAACACCCCATATTAACTGGTCTATTAAGAAAAAAAAGCTACTTCAAAATGACACATTGCTCATAAATCTAAATGTTAGGGACAAATCAAAAAATAGCGGTATCATTGATTTTGGAGAAAAACATAAGAATTGGCTCTTTAGCGAAAGATTATTTCTTTACAGAGATGTAGAAGATGTAATAGAAGACTTTATATTAAAAAATATGAATGTGTCATCTAGTACAAAAAAGGATCGTGAAGAAGGAGAATCTGATGTTAATAATTAGTTCAAGAAAAAATTTTGATGATCCTGATAATTTAAGCAAAAAAGGACATCTATTTAAGAAGATAGACCTTACAAGTGATTCAGAAATAAAAGACTTTAAGAATGAAGAAGAGTTTATAGATGAAATTAAAAAGCAACGTGTATTACTAATTGTTCATGGGTATAATAATGAACAGGATGAAGTATATGACGCCTACTCTGTTATTGAATCAAAAGTAAATCAACATCTTCAAAATGAGTATGATTTAGTGATTGGATATTCTTGGCCTGGTGGTGATAAAGGATTAGAGTGGTGGTCATCAAAAAGAAGAGCAAACAGCGTTGCAAGAAGATTTAGACGGCTTATTGAAAACATTTCCGAAAAAGTAGAGACATTAGATATTATGTCTCATAGTTTAGGTGCAAGAGTAGTATTGAAAGCCTTAAAGCAATCAGAAAAAACAAAAATAATAAAAAACTACTTTTGTCTTGCTGCTGCTGTGGATAATGAAGTATTAGAAAAGGGAGAGGAATTTGTTGATTCTGTTAGTAAAATTGACGCACTTTTCGTCTTTCATTCGAAAAAAGATGAGGTATTAGCAACAGTGTACAGGCTAGCAGAATTTGATAATGCTCTTGGCCTTCATGGACCTGAAGATAAAGATTATATTGAAAACAAGACAAAAAATATATTTGTTGTAAATTGTAAAAAGAAAATAAAGAATCATGGCGGCTATAAAAGATCAGATGCAATGTACGGATATATTCAAGAAATTCATTTAAAGAAGCCATTAAAATTTTTCACATTGTAGACATAGATCAACTCAGTGATTTATAGTTTCAGGAAAACAACCACACTCTTTTATTACGTTATATTTCTAACCGTTCCATAGCCTGTTGTTTTGGGATGTATATTGAAGTCACTTTTTCTTTCTATAAACTATTATAAAGGGCATCATGAAAAAATATATCGGATTTCAGTTAATCACATGTATCATTTTTTTTGCCGGAACATTATCAGAATCAACAGCACAAATAATAGATAATATCGATCACCAACGTGTGCGAGATGGTTCCAAGAGCCAAATTGATAATGTAATTATTTTTATTCGACATGGGCGTAATCAAAACATAAAACCATGGAATATCGCCCCTGGTTCAGTTGAAACAATCTGCAATACTTTAGCAGATTTTTTTAAGACGGAGAAGAAGAACTACCCAAACTTAAAAGAAGGACGGATTAAAGTCTTTTATATTTCTCCTGAATTTGAAAGAGATCTTAAAATAGACCAAAAAACCTGGACTAATCGTTTCAGCAAGACAGCTAAGGCAATAGAAAACGCCGCTAAAAACTATAGTTCCAGGGAAATTGATTTTACAAGATTGAATCTCCCTGCGGCTACATCTTACGAAGGGTTTAAAAGTTGGTATTGTCCGCAGCATTCGCTTATTTCTGATGCATGCAATAATAATATTAAGGTTATTGAGCAAAATGATGCAATCTCACATCTAAAACAAAGAATTAACAGTACTACTCATCCCATTTCAATATATATCTTGGCCCGTTCGTTGAGTATTGGGTTGTCAAATAGGTTAGTTGAGCATAGCACAGGACGAACAAAAAAAGTCAAGGAAAACCTAAAAGAATCGCTTAATAATACAAAAGATGATGATTTTTATAATTATTACTGGTTGATAAATCGCAATAAAATAGCTTGGGAAAATATGTCCAGAGTGCCTATTTCCGAAAGTAGCCAAGGAAAATGTGAAAATATTAGCTATAATGATAACTTTAAAGATGAATTAAAAAAGAGGAGTATCTTTATTGGAAGGTATTTTGCTGTTAGTATTGCGGGTTCTAATGATCATGTATATTTCTGGTGGCCAAATGGAACCGTAAGCTCAGGCACAACAGACAACCCGACATACTATAACTCATTCTACTCCGGTAACTTGCCACAAAATAAAACACTTCTTTCAGTAAGTATTGCAGGTTCAAACGATCATGTATATTATTGGTGGACAGATGGAACCGTAAGCTCAGGTACAACGGACAACCCAACCTATTATAACACCTACTATTCAGCTAACCTACCACAAAATAAATTACTAATTTCTACCGGAATAGCAGGGTCAAATGATCGTGTATATTACTGGTGGTCTGACGGAACAGTTAGTTCTGGCACAACGAATAATCCAACTTATTATATTACTTATTATTCAGGCAACCTGCCTTTAGACAAAATACTTGTTGGAGTAGGCATTGCAGGTTCAAATGATCATGTATACTATTGGTGGTCTGACTCAACTGTAAGTTCTGGTTCAACTGATAATCCAACAAAATACAGCACATACTATCGGGCAAATTTACCAAACACAAATGTGCCTTCTACTCCAAGTGGACTTAAGATTACCAGGTGATAAAAGAAGTGAAATATAGTCATAACATTTAATATGGAGAAGATTCAATGCACAAAAAATTAAGTCAGAAATTTGGCCTGCCACGTTCTTCAATTCCCGTTCTCCGCTCTTTGGATGAAATTACAGGGGGAGTTTCAACGTCTCTTCCAATTAGCCAAAACAACGATGTTTACACTATGGCACAATCATCTTGCTGGCTTGATGACAATCATTTTATCGTGGGTCGTTGGGATGGAACAGCCACCATTTTTGACACCAGTCCATCACAGCAAAAGGCGCCTACTCTTGATGTAGTTCTTTCTCCGCCATCACATGGTGGGGTTCAAATGCTATGTCGAGCGGGAAATGGCTTACTTTGGTCGAGTAATGATGTTCAATCAATGGCTATCTGGTCGACTTCGACAGGTGATTGGAGCGATCTTAAGCTTGCTGGTCAGGCTAGCTATCCCTTACAATATGGAGTTGCCAATTGCGGTATCGCTTGCCAAACAGCTTCGGGTTCTTGGTTAGCAACAGGTCATGAATCCGGATATTTACTTGTTTGGGATTGCTCAAATCCTTTAGTCCCAATACTAAAAACCGTTGTTGATTTGAGAAACCAAAATCCAACCAATCCTTGGGGACTTCATAATATTCGCGGTGTTCAGCTCTGGGATATGGCTGCCGGAAATGCCTTCGTCGTTACCGGCTCTGAAAACGGAGATATTTGTATAGTTTCAATACCAACAGGTCTGGTTTTATCCAGGTCTTGCTATCATATAGGTGCACAACGGGGAATTAACACAGTCTCTGTTTATGAGGATTGGCTTTTAGTCGGAAACTGTGCTGTTGGCCCGAATGATAAGAATTTCTGGGCTTATCAAATTGCTTCTGGTGGGGGAAGTGTTAATTACACTGACTCCACAAATTTGGTTCTCGATACAAGTTTACCACAAGTTTTTAATTTTTCTATCAGCAATGGTTTACTCTCAACTGGAAGTTGGTCTTGGTTCGCTGCGACAGAAGAAGGTGCTTTATGGATGGGAAGCCTCGATGCAAAAGGGAAAATCTCTGTTACTGGATATGAGGAAGTATCTGCTAAGGTTGGGGCTGCTACAGCATATTACGACAATGAACTTGTAGTTGCAGCCTTTAATGTTCATAGTTTCGACTGTTAAAATATTAATAAATTCACAAAATAAAGTTAACTATTTTCGGTCGAGGAGGCTTAAAAGGAATATGACAAATCTATTTTTCTTGATTAATATTTCCTGTGAAGAGAATTCAATTAAAAAAACATTTCCAATATTTCTCCATTTTTGATAATTCCTTTTTTACTACTGAATAACGAACTTGCTAATTGTGTATCATATTCACGATTGGAACATAAAAGTTTACCATTTTCGGCCATAAAATTAGGATTTTTGATTTTGCTGCAACATTTTTCTATTTCATTTACACTATATAATTAAGAGGGTAATAGAAAATATGGTCCATTACTTTAAAAAGTTAAATGAATATATAATTAAGTAGGAATTGAACTAATGAAAAAAGTTTTTAACGATTTGCTCAAGACTCTTGAGAAAGTTCAAATTTCAGAAGACAATCGTCAACTTATTAAGCGACAACTTACAAAAGTAGATGAAGGAACATGTAGTAAGACTTACTTTAACAATGTAAATAGTCGTTTTAAAAAATATAAAAAATTTAGCTTTTATCTTACAATTCTTGGTATAGTAATTTCAATATATTCTGTAGTAATTACAATATATGGATCACCATTTGAATGGAAAAGAGAAGCAATAATTAATAAGGAGAAGTTGATTAACTATGAGTATGCACAAGAGAAAGCTTCCAAAGGAGATTATATTAGTGCTATTGAATTCATAAAAACTGGATTAAATGTTGGACTACCAGATGAAACAGGACGGTTTCTGCTTCAAAGATATATGGTTTTTCAAGCCTTAAGAAATAACTTTGACACATCTGATGACTTGGACTTTGTTGAATTTCTTTTACGATTAAATCCTAAGGACTATGAAGCTAGACTTAATCGGGCAATATTATATTTTTTTCATGCTGACTATAAAAACTCCCTTGAAGATTGTAACTATGTAATAACAGAATTGGGAAAAGTTGAAAATTTAAACAGAAGGCAGGTTCAATGGTTATCAGATGCACTTTCAAATGCATCACTTTCTTATACAATATTGGGAAGATTTGATTCTGTAAATAATTGTGCAGACAAACTTTTCGATTTAGGAAGAGTATACAAAATCGAATCAATTATTGCTGAAGCAGAATTACAGGTTGGCATGATTAGAAAAGCAGAATCAAAATATGAAAGTGCAACACATAACTTTGAAACAGCGCTACGTATTTTCAGAAAAGAAAAAAACCAAAAAGGTCAGTTTAACGCATTGTTGGAATTAGGAAAGCTACATATAGATATTGGAAATCATGATCAGGCATTATCAAATTTGAATGAAGCAAGACAAATTTCAAAGAAAATGAAATCTCAAAGATCAGAGGTGTTATCATTAGAATACATTGGGAGCGCTTTGGCCAAACAATGTAAGTTTGAGGAAGCAATTTCTTTATATGAAGATTTGTATAAAATTCATTCGAAAACGGGTGATGTGCAAGAAATTGCAGACATTTTGATACATCGTGGCAACCTTTTTTTATTCACTGAAAATTTTATTGAGTCAAAAAAAGCTCTTGATGAATCCGTTGCTATTTTAAGAGGAATAAATAGTCCAATTAATCTAGCAATTGCTCTTAACTCCCAAGGAGCAGCAATGATTGGATTAAAATATCGAAATAGTAATGTGCCATTATTGGAAGCGAAAGAAATATTTTCGAAACACAATATAATATTCGGTGTTTTGAACTGTGATTTAAATATGGGTATTTATCAACAAGATGTTCTTAAGCAACCGGAGCATGCAATAAAGACTTTCCGAGAAATTTTGATAAAAATTCCGGATTCCGCCGGTAGTTTTAAAGCTGGCGTATTTGGACAACTTGGACTTGCTTTTATGGAAATTGAAAAACTGAATGAGGCTAAAGAATCTTTGAATGAAGCAATTACTCTTTCTGGAAACGATGAATGTCTCAAAAAACAGTTTAGGGATGATTTAGCCAAACTAACGAACTTATAAAAGTTGGTGACTGAACCATTCTGGATATTTAAGATGTTTTAGAGATAATGAAAAGTATTTTTAAGGTAACAAGCCCACTCAGACATATTCGTTTTTACATAGAAGTGGCATTATAATGGAATCGAGCAACGTAATGATAAGTAATAATAAGTAAGGTTAAGAGAAGTTATTTTTTTATGCTAAGTTCTTTAAAAACAACATAAAACATTGTTTTTTATAAACTAACAAAAATTCCAAAAAACGTACTGAAAATCCGTGTGTCCCCAGTTCACTTAATCCTGTAAATACCTTGCCGAACTTTTGTTGCCTTCATTAGATCCCGGTCAACCGTTTTTGAATTTACATAAATCTTATTTTCTTCATAAAATACGATTACTTCTTTCCGTTTAAATTCTCTTCCAACAAACTCTTTTTCAATTAACTGCCATCTGTCTTCGGATGTAATATTATGCTGTTTGAAAGAATGAGTTTTGGTTTTAACTAAATATATTTTCAGAAAATCTACTTTCGTCTGAATAAATCGAAACGCTTCATCTACATCACTTATTCTTGCATGTGTACGCAAGTTTATGCTAGCGACGGCTTTAACATATTTTTGAGCAGAAACAGCCAACCGTG